>JAQGPE010000755.1 GCA_028293225.1 Akkermansiaceae bacterium
AGGGCCAAAGGCCCGGCTCCATACCAGCCTGGGCCGCCAGTCCCAGGTCGACGACACCCCGCCGTAGGCGCAAGACGGGCGCGCCCCAAAGCCCTTCCTCCACAGAGTGCCGCCGCGTCCGCTCCTCTTCCCGGCCCGCCTCCTCGCCCCCCCTTTTAAAGTACGCCACTCTCCGTAAATCACCTCCGCCGCTCAAACTCCGCCGCCCGTCACCTCCGGCAGCCTCACCACCGCCCAGGCGTGCAGCCGCCGCCACATCGCGTTCAGCGCTAGAGCCACCAGGATCCCCGCCAGCGCCCCGGCCAGCCCGCCACAAACCAGCACCGGCCAATCCACCGCACCCTGGAACTCCGTCATCATCAGAGAACCCGTCAGCCACGCACCAAACACCCCGGCCGGAACCCCCGCGATGATCCCGCACTGCAGCAGGAAAACGCGGACACCATCCGCGGCGCGTCCGCTGCGCATCCCCACCACTACCGATGAAGAGACCACCCCCAGCCCAACCAACGCCGCCGTCACCGCGCAGGCCACCAACCCGATCGCAATCCCCACGCCGATGAGAACCAACACCACCACCGCCAGGATCAGGGACACGATCGCCATGCCGGAATCCTATCAGACTCCACCTGCCCCGGCAACCCCATCACCTCGCCCGCAAATGAAAACCGGCGCCCCAAAAATCCCATTCGCGTAAATTCGCGTCCTTTGCGGCTAATCCCTCCTCTTCCCCTCACAACCCGCTGTCCGCCTCCTGAAACCCGCGCCGGATCTCCGACCCGTCCGAGTTCGGCAGATCGGACCGCTGGATCAGCAGCAGGTGCACCCGCTTCTTCACCGGGTCGATCCACACCTGCGTCCCATACGCCCCGCCGTGGCCGAAGCTCCCCGCCGACAGCGTCGCCGAGACAGCCTGCGGCTGGCGCACCACGCACCACCCCAGGCCCCAGCCATTTCCCGGCGTAAAGCCCGTCGCCAGACTGCCCGTCTGCACCGTCGTCATCTGCTTGACCGACCCCTCCTTCAGGTAGCGCCGCCCGTCCAGCTCGCCACCATTCAGGATCATTCGCGCGAATTTCGCATAGTCCTCCGCATCGGAAAACAACCCGCCGTTCGCCCGCGGGTAGCGGTTGCGCGACGTCGCCGGCTGCCCTTCGAAAAACGGCAGCTCCACCTTCTCCAGCACCCCCTCCGGCGTCCGCTTGTAGGAAGTCGCCAGCCGCGCCGCCTGCTCCTCGTTCAGATAAAAGCCCGTCGAGCTCATCCCCAGCGGCACGAACAAATGCTTCGCCAGGAAATCCGGATAGCTCTCCCCCGACACCACCTCCACGATCCGCCCGACCGCATTGATCCCGGTCTGACAGTACTCCCACTTCGCACCCGGTAGCGCCTTCAGCGGCAGCGGCGCCACCGCCTTCGTGAAGTCCTCCAGCGTCAGCAGCCCCTTCCCCATCCCCGCCGGCAGATCCTGCAGCCCGGACGTGTGCGTCAGGCATTGCTTGATCGTCACGCTCACCGGCTTCCCCTCCGGGTCCTTCAGGTCCGCGAACTCCGGCAGATACTTCGCGATCGGATCATCCACCGACAGCTTGCCCTCCTCCTGCATCATCATCACCGCCGTCGCCGTGACCGGCTTGGTCATCGACGCGATCCAGAAAATCGCATCCGCCTTCATCGGCGCCGCCGTCGCCAGATCCGCCAGCCCCGTCGCCGCCAGATGCAGCACCTTCCCCTCATCCGCCACCAGCGTCACCGAACCGGCGATCTCCTTCGCATCGACGAACTCCTGCATCCTCTTCACCACCCCCGGCGAAGCAACCTCGGCAGCACGGACCGATGGCAAAAAAGCGGTGGAAATCATGGCGCTGACAGCAACGAGGGAAAAACCCGTTTTCATACCACCCACCCTAGCGACCCCGCTTCCCCCACCGCAATAGAGAAGCCGCCACCTCCGTGACAGCACCTTTGACTCCAGGGATGAAAACCAGCAGCCTGACCACCGGTTCTCCCACGTCCCGATGAAACGGCCCGCCACCCTTTCCCGCCTCGAAGTCCTCATCTTCACCGGCCTCCTCATCCTCGCCGCCGCGGCCGCGGTCTCCTGGCAACTCAGCCGCCCGGACCGCGAGCAGACCCCCGGTGAGGAGATGGCCGGGAAATACCACATCACCCACTACTTCGAAGCCTTTGACGGCCTCCTCCACGACGACATCGAAAAAGACCCGCGCTACCTCGGGGTGGAAGCCAGGGTCGATGCCCAAGTACAGGAATACCTCAACACCCATCATACGAACCACCCGTTTCCCGTCGGCCAGACCAGGAAGCAGGAAATCTTGAGAAAGGACCACGGCATCGAGTGGCGGACCATCAACCAGATGAACCCCTGGATCAAAATGGATTGAATCCACCGCCCTTCCCGCCAAGCCCGTCAAAGGCCGCACGCATCGCGAACCCACCACCGCAGCCGCCTCCATGCCTGCCAAGTGGCTGACACGTCCCGTGGCTGCTCTGAAAGCCCACGGCCGCAGGCCGCACTTCTTTCCTTAGAGGGCCAAAGGTCCGCTCCCATACCAGCCTAGGGTGACTGAGCGTAGCGAAGGAGCCCTAGGTCTACCACCCCCGGCGAAAGCCGCACGACGGACGCGCCCCAGCGTTCCTCGCTCCCACCCATCCCGCCGCGTCCGCTCTTCTCAAAGGCTCGCCCCACCCCTTCCGGTCTGGCGTCTGACGTCTTCAAGTCTTCCGTCTCTCTTCCCACCCTAGTTCCCATACAACCCCGCCCGCAGAAACTCGTCCGCCTCCGTCCACCACTTCTTCTCCTTCAGCAGCCTCCCCGCATACAGAACCGCCTCCGTCCGGAAGGGCCCCTTCGTCAGCTTCAAAATCTGCGCCAGCCGCTCCTCCGACAAATCCACCTCCTCCCGCCGCGTCCGCAGCGCACCCCGCGCCGCCAGCTGCAGCGGCAGTCCGGACAACTCCACCCCGTCGAACCACGCCGCATACGCCGCCACCTTCGTCTCCCCGCCCCTCACCCCCAGATAGCCCGCCCACACCCCTGTCAGCACCGCCGGATCATCCCCCGCCGGCAAATGCAGCACCTCCCCCGGCTTCAGATTCCACGCCGCCCGCCCGACCCCCCTCGCAAACCCTTTGCGAAAGGCCTCCGGCAGCGGTCGCTCCGTCAACGCTTTTTCCGGCCCCGACACCTGGCCCGCCAACTCGCCCAGCTGCTCCGGCAGCTTCGAGGCCGTCAGAATCCCGCGCCCCTCCGCACCCGCATCCCCTTCATCCTTCACCGCCGCCCACTCCACCACCTCCCGCATCGCCGCCACGACCCCCGCCGCTTGCTCCCAGCTCATATCTCGCGTCCGAATCCGCGAATCACACACCTCGCAGCACCGCGCGAAGCCGCTCACGAAACTCTCCATCCGCTCCCTCACCGGCACCCCCTCCGCCCTCCGGATCAGATCCGCCGTCGTCGCCTCACCATCCGCCAGCCACGTCTCCGCCATCCCCTCCAGCAGCGCCCGCTTCAGCCTGACATCCTCCGCCCCGGCAGAGGAAATCTGCTCACACCACTTCACCCGGTCCGCATACAGCCGCCCGCTCACCAGCCAGCTCAGCGCCGCATACGCCTCCTCCAGCTCCCCGCCCTCCTCATCGCGGATCTCCCGCAGCGACCGGAAAGCCTTGTCCCGGTCCAGCGCCAGCCAGCGCTGCCAGATGAACCGCCCCAGCGCCGCGCGCCCCTCGGCATCCTTCATCTCCCCCCGCACCCGCAGCGCCTCCCGGTAGTTCCCGCCCAGCAGCAGCGGCCGCAGTTGCTCCGCCCGCTCCGGATCCAGACCGCCCTCCCTCACCAGCCCCATCAGCGCCACCCCCGGATCCGGCGCATCGTCCGCCGTCTCCCGCACCGGCGCACCGGGCTCCGCTCCCCTGATCACAGTCACTGGCCCTCCCCCCAGCAGCAGCCCCATAATCCAGCCTGCCACCCAGGCATGCCCCGGCAGAGAGAAACCCGATCTTTTCATAACTCCCACCCTAGACCTGCAGCCCCCGCCCCGACAAGACTAGACGCGACACCGCTCAGAGGCATTCATGAGGTTTGGAGTTCCTCATATTCGCGTCCATTCGCGGGTGGATTTCCCCGGGTGCCGCAGCTC
>JAQGPE010000777.1 GCA_028293225.1 Akkermansiaceae bacterium
ACTCGAACGCTTACTCCCAGCTCGGCCACTTCTTCGACACCGACCACGAGCCGGTCCGCCAGGCCGTTTGCGGCCGCGACGAAGCGAAGGTGAAAGCCTTCGCCGAAAAGTGGGGCTACGCTTCCTACGAGACCGACTGGCGCGAGCTGGTGAAGCGCGATGACATCGATGCCGTCGACATCTGCACCCCGAACGACTCCCACGCGGAGATCGCCCTGGAGTGCATCAAGAACGGCAAGATGATCCTCTGCGAAAAGCCCCTCGCCCTCAACGGCCAGCAGGGCGAAGAGATGGTCAAGGCTGTCGAGGCTTCCGGCCTGCCGAACCTCGTCTGGTACAACTACCGTTTCCTCCCGGCGGTGACGCTGGCGAAGAACATCGTCGAAGCCGGCGAACTCGGCCGCATCTTCCACTACCGCGCCAACTTCCTCCAGGACTGGACCATCTCCGAAGAGCTTCCAC
Organism: Akkermansiaceae bacterium; assembly: GCA_028293225.1. GTDB lineage: Bacteria > Verrucomicrobiota > Verrucomicrobiia > Verrucomicrobiales > Akkermansiaceae > Haloferula. The sequence continues at coordinate 463 of JAQGPE010000777.1, forward strand.
AAGGCGGCGCTGGCCTCTGGCGTCTCGATGCCGCGGCCGCCGGCTCCGGGGTGACCGGTGACCTGCTCGCTCACTGCATCGATACCGCCCGCTGGATCAACGGCGAAATCGTTCAGGTCTCCGCGATGACCGAAACCTTCATCAAGGAGCGCATCCACACCGCCACCGGTGAGAAGCATCCCGTCACCATCGACGATGCCTGCGCCTTCCTGGCCCGCTTCGAAAACGGCTCGCTCGCCATCTTCGAATCGACCCGCTACGCCCGCGGTCACAAGGCCCTGAACACCTTCGAAATCAACGGTGCCAAGAAGTCGCTGTCATGGGACCTTCATGACCTGAACCACCTGATGTATTTCGACCATGCCGTCGAGGGCGACCGCCGCGGTTGGACCGACATCCACGTCACCGACGGCGACCACCCCTACGCCGGCAACTGGTGGGTTCCGGGCCTCTCGCTCGGCTACGAGCACTCGTTCACCCACGGCCTGTATGAGTTCTTCAAGTCCTTGGATGATCCATCCGTCAAGAAGGCCTACCCGGACTTCCGCGACGCCCTGAAGACCCAGTACGTCTGCGACGCCGTCCTGGAGTCCGCCAAGATCGGCCAATGGGTCACCATCAAGAAAGCCTGAATGCCAGCGATACGAAACGCCGCTGTTTTCAGAGATTCTTTCTGAAAACAGTCGGCATTTCTATCGAGAGAGATGAAATGCCATGCTTTGTTAGAGCCGGTCAGTCACTTGCTCAATACTAACCTGGTCGTATTATCACCTGAACAATTGGTTTACCCTCAAGCTTTCTCAGGTCGTTTTCAATGCCTCTCGGATTGCTGATTAATCCGTCAGGATCATAGACGAAGCAGATCAAAGTGTTGCAATCTGGGTGGGATTGATATCTTCCGATGTCTTCTATTAATTGAGAGCCGAGATCTTTGGCCCGGAGCCCGTTTCTAGTCTTCTTGGTTTCAATGACTATTTTTTCATTTTTCAGGAGAAAATCCATTCTTGAGGATTTGCCTCCATAACTGGGTGTCCATTCTTCAGCTCGAATATCTTCGAAATGAAGATGCAGGAGAGAGTGTATTAAATCTTGAACATCGTATTCATCTTGAATATCTAATGTTTCTCTTTGGTTGTGTCGAGAGCGGAGCTGTCTCCCAATGCGGTGAAATTTTTCACAGATATTTAATATCACTGATAGTGCGCATCCTGCGCCCTTCACCTCACCCAAATCGCCGGTTTGAATGTCCTCTAAAAGTGATTTGAGAATCCCGATGCCGCTTTTCACGCTTCCTTGGTAGCCCTTCTGTACTTTCTGAGCAAAGCTTTGATAGTAGGGATGAGCAGAGCCTAATCTCGATTCGAGGAAACTCATAGCTTGTGCCTGCCAAGCGGAAAACGCTCCTGAGTCTAGGGTTGGAAAACCTATTACGTTTGGAGGCGGATTTCGGTGAGTCTGCAAAACCCGTTCTCCTTTTTCAATTAGGCGCGCTGCCCGTTCAAGCTCGTTCATTCGAGTCCTAAGATTCGAAGGAGATCAATAAAATCAATTTATTTTGCGCCGAATGCGTGCTCCTGCAGAATCGGGGTTGAAGATAATTTCTCCTTTTTGACGCCTGCTCAGACGACTCAATACCATCTCCTGCCTTGCCCTCATCAAAAAGCGTCTCACGCGTCGTAGTCAGCAACTCCGCAGGCAGCCGCGGAGTCGTCACTGCCCAGCCATCGCGCTCGAGCTTCATCTTCAGCCATTCAAAAATCCCGTCAGCGGACTGGTCGCCGAAGCCGCATCCGACCGCTCCGGCAGGCCCAGCTCATACGCCTCGCGCCCGGCCTCTACGGCCTTCTTGAACGCGATCGCCATCCGCACCGGATCCGAGGCAATCGCCATCGCGGTGTTGATCAGCACCGCATCCGCGCCCAGCTCCATCGCCTCCGCCGCATGGCTCGGCGCACCGATCCCGGCGTCCACCACCACCGGCACGAACGCCTGATCGATGATGATTCGGATCTGATCCCGCGTCGTAATCCCTTTGTTCGATCCGATCGGCGATCCCAGCGGCATCACCGTCGCCACGCCCACTTCCTGCAGCCGCTTGGCCAGGACCGGATCGGCATTGATATACGGTAGCACCGTAAAGCCCTCCTTCACCAGGATCTCCGCCGCCTTCAGCGTCTCGATCGGGTCCGGCAGCAAATACGTCGGGTCCGGGTGGATCTCCAGCTTCACCCACTTCGGCAGCCCGGCAGCGGCAGCCAGACGCGCCAAGCGCACGGCTTCCGCGGCATTCATGGCCCCGCTGGTGTTCGGCAGCAGCAGGTATTTTTCCGGGTCGATGAAATCCAGGATGTTGGCATACGGATCGCCCTTGCCGCTCAGGTCCGCGCGCCGCAGCGCCACCGTGACCAGCGCCGTTCCGGACGCCGCCAGCGCGTCACGCATCGTTTCATTCGACGAAAACTTGCCCGTGCCTGCGAGCAGGCGGGAGGAAAATTCGCGACCGGCGATAACGAGGGGCTTCGACATGCGCGCGGACTTTAGGAAACCCGCCCCCGCATGCAAGCGGCGTGTGCCACCCATTGTGTGGCACAAATTCGCCATCTCCCATTCCAATCGCCCCGCTTGACCCCGCCGGGCCGGTTTTCCACGGTGCCGGACGTATGACGATGCGTTCTCTGCTGGTTCTCGCCTCATGTCTCCTTGCCGCCGGCTCCGCCGCCGCCCAAGACTCCCCCGGGATGCTCAAAATTCTGACCTTCAACCTCCGCTACATCACCCCCGGCGATACCGGCACCCACACCTGGATTGCCCGCCGCGACATCGTCGCCGATGTCATCAAAAAGGAAGATCCGGACCTCTTCGGCGTCCAGGAAGGCCTGCGCCCGATGCTCGATGACCTCGACGCCCGCCTCCCCGGCTACGCCGAAATCGGCTGCGGCCGCGAGGACGGCATGACGCAAGGAGAGGCTTCCGCCATTTTCGTCCGCACCGACCGCTTCACGATCCAGGACGCCGGGAACTTCTGGCTTTCCGACACCCCCGATGTCGTTAACACGAAATCCTGGGGCAACCGCGTCGTCCGCATCTGCACCTGGGCCCGCCTGCTCGACCGCAAGACCGGCAAAGAGCTGCACTACTTCAATACCCACATGGATCATGAGTCGCAGCTCGCCCGCGACAACGGCATGGCCCTGATCCTGAAGCGCATCGAAGCTCGCGTCCCCGCCGGCCCCTTCCTCCTCACCGGCGACTTCAATGCTGATGAGGACAACGCCGTCCACGAGGTCATCCGCACCAACAAGCTCGCTCCCTTCGATGTCTGGAAGACCCTTCATCCCGACACCCCGGCCGCGGAATCCGGCACCTTCCACGATTTCAAAGCCGTGAACGACGGCGGCCGCATCGACTACATCTACGCTTCGAATGACTTCACCGGTATTGAGTCGGCCATCCTCCACGACTCGAAAGAGGGCGTCTATCCGTCCGATCACTTCCCGGTTCGTGCGACACTTAAATACAAATGAACTAACTTCTGCGACAATTCCGGGGATAAGATTTGCGAATTTTCCATGAATAATTTCGCAAATCGAAATCCCTTGAACATGCGCACATCCGGAGCCTAGGTGGCAATGTGAAATCAATTCTCCTATTGATGGCCATCGGCCTCGGAGTTGCCTATGGAGATACCATTCCGGACTGGCTCACCGCCACTGGCAGGCACTACAAGGATGTCGAGGTGGTGGAAATCAAACCGGATGGCATTTCCATCCGGCACCAGGACGGGGTCGCCAGAATCCCCTTCGACGAACTCACTCCCGCGCAGCGCGACACCTACCATCTGACCGAGGAGGGCAGGGACGGCTACGAAAAACGCAAGAGCGAGCAGGCCCGCCAGGCCGCCGAAGCCGCCCGGCAAAGTCCCCCCGTTTCCCCGTCAACTCCGCAGCCCGGCGACCATGCCACCGGCGCGCCCGCCTCCGTCCACTACATCACAGTAGACGAAATCAAGCGCGCCTGGGCCGCCGCTCTCACCCTGCCGCGGACCCTGGACAAGAACTACAAGTCTCTCATGCGTAGCAGGGACGAAGCTCTCCGCGCCATCGCCAGCGGTAGCCGCGACCGGGAAGCCGAGAAGAAAGCCGCTCAATACAACAAGG
>JAQGPE010000784.1 GCA_028293225.1 Akkermansiaceae bacterium
ATTTTCACCGCGAGAAAAGCGGAAGGCGAAGCGGCCAGCAGAGCGGACAGGCCGAACGCCGCCGCCAGCGTGTGAACCAGCGCGCCGGTGGAAATGCCAAGCACTGAGGCGAGCCCTGCCTTCCTCCCCTGGGCCATGCTGCGGCCAAGGATGTAAAAGGTGTCCGGCCCAGGTGTGAGATTCAGCAGAATGCTGGTGGCCAGAAAGAGGTTGAAGTGCTGGATGCCGAACATGGGTGCGGGCCCACGCTGAGGCATGGCGGCGGGCGTGACAATGTCTTGGGTGAAAGAGCGAGCGGAGAGAAAGCAACCCGCGGACGATCTCCCGCGATCCGGCATTTTCCTGTCACGCTTCGCCACCCGTGCCGGTAAATCAGATGAAGCATGGATCATCTGCCCGACCGCCAACTGCTGGAAAGCTTTATCACGACCCGCGATGAAGTGGCCTTCCGCGCGCTGGTGAAGAGGCATCTGGCGCTGGTCCACGGCGTGGCCCGGCGGGTGACCGCCAGCGAGGATCTGGCCCGTGACGTGGCGCAGGAAACTTTCATCCGCCTGGCCCGGCGCGCGGCGTTGATCCCGCAGGCCACCAGCCTGCCGGCCTGGCTGCACCGGGTTGCCCGCCACGCGGCGATCGATCTGATGCGTGCGGAAATGCGCCGGAAAAAACGCGAACAGACCGCCTCTTCCCACCCTGCCATGAGTGACGATTCCCCTGAACCCGCATGGGAGGCGCTGGCCCCCGTGGTCGATGAGTTGGTGGACACCCTGCCCGCCGCGGACCGCGAGATGCTGGTGGCGCGTTTCTATCACAATGAGACCCACGGCACGATCGCCGGGCGGATGGGCCTCAGCGAGGCGCTGGCTCGCAAGCGTACTTCTCGCGCTCTGGAAAAACTCCGCGTGCTGCTCGGGAAGCGCGGCATCGCCACCAGCTCCTCCGCGCTGGCGATGCTCCTCCCGGCCCACGCCGCCACCCCTGCCCCGGCCGCGCTCATGGCGACGGTGGTCAGTGCCGCACAGGGCGTGGCGCCCCTCGTCCCCGGCGGCCTGCACGCCGCCATCCTCGCCATGAACGCCACCCAGAAATCACTCGTCGCCGGCGCTGCCGCGCTGTTTCTCGTCTCCTTCGGTTATGCGGTGCGGCCTGTTGCCACGGAGGATGCCGTAGCAACCTCCTCCGGGGCCGATTCCTCCCATCCCCCGCAGGTCACCACCTCCACCCGCTCGCCGCGGATCGAGCGCCCTCTACCCCCGACTCCGGAGGGGAGAATGGAGCGGCTGGGAGAGATCCTGAAAATCGGAAACTCCGCCGCCCGCCGGCGCGAAACGATCTCCTTCATCGACCGGCTGCCGCCCGCCGAGTTTGAAGCCGCGTGGAAGCTGATGAATTCCGAAGACAGCGATCACCAGAGATTTGAGACGGAGCGCAGCCTCCTCGCCAGCGTCTGGACCAAGGTGGATGCCCCCGGCGCTCTGGCGGCGGCGGAGAAGAGCCTCTACGGCTATGATCGTGACCTCATGCGGGCGCTGGGCGTCAACGATCCAGCCACCGGTCTCGCATGGCTGCAGGCCCGGTCCGACTCGAAATACTACGATGCGGACCTTTTGGCCGGAATGGCAGCCGCAGATCTCCCGGCCGCCGTGAAATTCCTCATGAGTCTGCCGGCCGAACAACGGTCGAAGGACCTTTATCTGATGTATACCACCATGGATGACGAGCCGGGAGCCCTCCAGAAGCTCTGGGAAGCCATGGGACCGGGGCCGGAGCGGACCGAAATGCTGGTGAAAGCGGCACCCTTTGGCGGTGGCGGCAATCCGGCGACGATCATGGCAGCGCTGGAAAAAGATCCCGTCGCGCTGGGGAGGGCCGACCTGTCACAGCTCTACTACAACTGGGCTCTCTCGGATCCGGCGGCAGCGGCGGAAAGCCTGGGAAAATTGCCCGAAAGCCAGCGCGGCGCGGCGCTGGACAAAACGACCACGACCGTCGCGATGCGGAATGGCCCGGCAGCGGGCGATGAGATCCTGACACGTTTCCCGGATCAGCGCACCGACGAGAGAGTCCGGGCAGTCATCCTCGCCGGAAGCCAGGGCCATGAAGATGAAGCGCTCGATCTGCTGCCGGGAATCTCCGATCCCGCCAAGCGCCAGGAGGCGATGACCATGATATTGCAGAACTGGCAAACCGCGAACCCGGCAGCGGCGCAGGATTGGATGAAACGCCACAATCTCCCGCCAGCCGCCCCCCAGAGTTCGCCGGCATCCAAAACTCCAAGGGTCATCTTCCGCTGATGAAACAATCTCACATTACTGGAATCACCGTAGGTTCCCTGCTGGCAGCGGCCGCGCTTTGCCTGGGTCTGCGCCATGGTGCGGACCGGCGTCGCGCCGAAGAAAGCCGGACGCATCTGCGGAATCACGATCAGACCACCCGGGCCGCCACGGCGGACGCGGGCAGGAGCGGACAGGCGGGAAGCCGGACCAAACCCGCTGCCACCGGTGGCCAGGACGACGACCGCAAGGACGCCCGGGACCGGCTGCGCCTCCTCCTTTCCACCGGCACCGGAATGGACCGCACCCGCGGCTTTCTGCAAATGATCGCCGGGCTGAAGAGCGAGGATTTCCCCCTGCTGCTGGCCGACCTGACGGCGGTGGGTCTCCAGCACGACGATCGCAGCCAGATGGCGCTTGCGGCCTGGGCGGAGATCGATCCCGCCGCAGCGGTCGCCTGGGCGGCAAGCGAGCCTGCTGCCGGGAGGATCTGGCAGGTTGGCGCGGTGGAAGCTCGCGGAGACTCAACCGCCTATCGCGGTGAAACCATCGTCCTCCGGACCTGGCTGGCGAACGATGCCGCCGCGGCCATGGATTGGGTCACGAGCCGCGATACGGACAAGAAATCCCACGAACTGCAGTTGTGGGCGCTCGGCGAATGGACCCGGCAGGACGGCCCGGCTGCGCTGGCGTGGGCTCAGCGTTTATCGCAGGACGCACCCGGCAGCGACGGACGGCTGAAAAAGGTCCTCGGCGTCCTGATGATGACCGATCTGCCACGCGTGATCGAAGTGATCTCGCATGCCCCTCAAGACGCGCGGGCGGGCTTGATCACAGCCATCGGCGCCGGTGCCGGCAAGCTGCCCGCGGCGGCGCGGGACCAGTGGCTGGCCGCCCTTTCGGACCCTGGCTTGAAGGAAGCCGCCGTCGCAGCGATCATCAGCGGGCGGAACGGTGCCTCGGCCGACGACAAGCTGGACCTGCTGGAGAAATACCCCGGAGCCGCCGGCATGCCCGGCACCGCTGAGATCTACCGGGACTGGATCAAGAAGGAGCCTGACGCCGCGCTCCAATCGCTGAACACCCTGGAAGCCGGCGATCTCCGGGATCAGGCTGTGCGGGTCGCCATCGACGCCCTTTCCTGGGGCGAGAGATGCTCGGCGGAAAAGGGGCTGGAACTGATGAACCGCTATCCGGAAGCGGTCGATGAAATCACGCTGATGACCTGGTTCACCACCACCGTCAACAATGCGCATGCCTGGGAGCTGGGGCTTTCCCAAATTCCCCGGGTCCAGAACGACCAAGCTCAAGAGCAGTTCTATCAGGAAGTCCTGCGCTCGTGGCTCTGGATCGATCGCGACTCAGCCCGCAAGTGGATCGACAACCACGAATTGCCTGAAACGGTGAAAAAGGCGATGGCGACGAAATGAGGACGGGAGATACGCACCCACCTGTGACTTGATTTCCGCCGGGAAAGCAGGGAGAAACAACCCATGAAGAAGATCCTGCTGCTCCTGGCCGCCGCCCTCTGCGTTGTCTCCGTCACCCCCTCCTGCAGCAAGAAGCCGGACGCGACCAAGGAGAAGAGCGACAAGGCCAAGGCGCTCCAGGAAGACGAGTGATCTCCTAACAGGCGGTTCACCGGAGGCTACGCCCGGCAGATGGCCTCAGCCTGCCGGAGACGTTCCAGCAACTCACTGCGCCGGTGGTCATACTGACGGGTCATCGCCTCGTGCTCCATGCCCTTGTAAGCACAGCGAATCAGCCCCCAGATCCCGCCCAGCACCATCAACGGCCCTGCGATCGCAATGGGCGCCATACTCTGGATCGTGAGCGCGAACAGCACGATCCCGCCCAGGATCAACAGGCAGGAAAACACCGCGGTGGTCAGAGCGGGATCGTAGTAGCCGCCCCGCCCGTCAGGCTCCAGCCAGCTCTGGCGCAGCGCCTTCCAAGCTTTGTCGAGCAGCGACAGCTCCTCGCGCAGCCGATACTCGGAAAGCTCGGCGCTCAGCCGGCGGTTGTGGCGCTCCAGGATGTCCAGCGCCTGGGCCTGCATCGCCCCGGTTTCATGGACGACTTCCAGTTGAGTGGCGCAGTAGGCGCAGGTGGAGTAGCGGGCGAGGTCATGGACCTCAAGAGAAGCGCCGCATCCCTGGCAGGAAACCCGGGTCGTTTTCATGGTGAAACTGCCCGGATCCTGATCCTGTCTGACAAATCTGTCAGTTCCACACGCCGCCGTTTTTTGGAAATGACGGGGAAATGCGGCATCCCTCGTTTCCGGTCAGGAGACGCGGCGGCGGCTGCGGCAGGCCTGCATCCCGTCGAGGACCTCCTGGCGGCGGCGCTGATAGACCGCCTTGCTCTTGCGATACTCGGTCACCAGCTTTGGAGTCCGGGAAAAGCTGGCCGCGGCGAGAGCGATCAGCGCCCCGCCCGGAAGAATATAAAACGGAGAGCCGCCGATCGCCGCTGCGACGCAGATGACGACGCCCACCACGATCCCAATGACCGCCAGCCCGCGCGACTCGTTTTCCGAGGGTTCGTGAACCGTTCCGTCGGAATCGACGGCAAAGGTGGCCTTGCAGAATTTCTGCCAGGCGGCGTCGAGAAGTTCAAGTTCACGAGCCAGCCGCAGCTCCGTGACCTCATCGATCAAACGATCGGTGTTGCGCTCCAGTTTCTTCAGCAGCAGGCTGTGGGTGACCGTGGTGTCGTGAACGATTTCCAGTGAGGCATCGCAGTAGTTGCAGGTGACGTAGCGCACGTCCTCGCTGACCTCCAGCGAGGCGCCACAGCCCTGGCAACTGACTTTCCGGATCGTCATCATCAATGGCACCGATGCTGTCGGCCCGCGCCAGTCCTGTCAGTTCCAAACTCGGGCCGTGCTTCGAACCGCCCGGCTCATCGCCCAGCGGCCCGCCTAGGCGCGTTTCCGGACCGGCCGCCGCGGCGCAGGCAGAGCCACCGCCCGCGGCGCCTCGCTCATCCGCAGCCCGATCTCCAGCTGCCGTCCGTCCGGTAGCGGCAGGGCCAGCGCGGCCTCCTGCAGATCGCCCGCCTGCATGTAGACGGTGCACCATTCGATGAGCATGCGCCGGGCGTGTTCACGTTCATGGAGCTTGTTCGGCATGCGGGTCCCTCGCCCCGCCGCCGAAGAAACGCAAGAGCTCTGCCCGGGAAATACCCCATGGCACGGCGCATCATTTCCACTCCTCCCGCAGCTTATCGAGCTGCACCTTGAATTCTGGACTCGGCGGACCGACAGTCGCCCTCACCAAATGCTGGGGATCGCTCGCTACGATGTGCCTCTCCAATCCATAACAGATGCCGACCACCCCGATGAGAAGAAAAGCCATGCCAAGCATCGGCGCGGTCAGCCGCCGGGCAAGCAAGCGGTGCCGCAGGGTCGCATCGTGACGGAAAAGGCCGACGATAAACTTCACGATCAGCCAGAGCAATGGGATCGCGGCGTAGATGATCGTCATGTCGGCAAAGACCGCTGCGGCGAAATACTCACTGTGCAGATAGAGGAGAATCGTCGCGGTCCCGGCGAGCCCCAGGCCCAGCGCGATGGACCCCAGGACCATCTGCAGGCGCCGGGGCCTCAGCCCCAGAAACGCAGTACGGCGATAGAGCTGGACGCGCGCGATATGGAGCGTGACGAGCAGACCGATGAACAGCCCGAAACCGCTGAGAATCGCCAGAGCATCAGTTGCCGAACGCACTCCGTAAGGCCGGCTCAAATCCTGCGGCAGCAGATTAACCCCCGCGGCGAGAATCAGTACCGGCGACACCACCGCCACCATGATCAGCAGCCATCCGCTACCCTGCCCATGCAGCCTGGACAATACGCGGGTGGTCTGGCCAGACGCTCCGCGAACCGGCAACTGGCGCACAGCTAGCGCCACGGCGAGCACCGTAAAAAATGCGGCGGCCGCCAGAGCGCGCAGACGCATCTCTAAAATCAGGTCAACCTGCCCCTCCGGCGACCAGGAACCGATGTGCCGTGGATCTCCGTTCGCCTCCGCTTCTCCAGGGCCGAGGCCGGCAACCATATCGGTGGCCGCCCGGCTCTCCAATACCTTCTTCAGCGCCCAGAGCTTCCGCTCTTCGTCAGGCAGACCCTGACGCCCCGCGATGCCGGCAAGGTCCTCCAGTGGAAAGAGCCTCACGCTGACCCCGTTCCGCCGTGGGTGATCAGAGGAACAGACGAGCAACGCAACCCTTCTGACCGCCGCCAGGAGGTCCGCCAGTTTGTCCCGCTCTCCGGCAGCTCCCAGGGCCTCCGCCTGCAACAGGATCCCTTTTCCGTAGGGTTGACGATAACGGGTTTGCGACCACCGCATGCAATTCTCGGCAAATCCCGCTTCCAACCGATTCCGCGGCGTGCGCAGGGTTGGCAGGGTGCGGCGGCCGGATTCGGCGGAGAAATTATTGTAAAATGGCATTCTCGACGCCTGTTCGAATGCGGCGATGCCCTCGGCAAATTTAGCCGGATCGATGACGCGCTGCTTCCGGGTGGTCGAATCGTAGCGCAAGGCCGCAAAGATCATGACGCTGGACTTCTCCAGAGGCCACAGAGCGTTGTCCGGATCGAGTTTCGGCCATGTCTGATCATAGTCCGCCGGCATCCCCTGCGTCGCCATGCACTCATAAAAGCTCGCGAGATGATAGAGGACCCGATCTTCGGGGCGCTTCTCCCAGATCGCACGCGAGTCCCTGGCCCAGTCGGACATGGGATGCAGCAGCGGCTGGTAGACATCCTCTGAAACAACCTGGGATTTCTTCCACGCATCGATCCTGACCTGTAGGAACGCGGGGATCTTCGACCCGCCATCCAGATCCATTATGACCGCCGGGACTTCCGCGAAACCGCCCAGTAGCAGGAACAGGAACGCCAGGGCAAATCCCGCAATCAGCCCGTAACGGCTGACTCCCTTGGGCGCGGGATTTCGCTCCAGCCGCGCGACCCCCTGCTCCGGCGTATCGTCTCCCGGACCAGGCTCCGCGTAGGCCATCCGCTGCTCCAGCTCGGTGCGGACCACATGTCTCAGCTCCGGATTCTCCGGCAGACGCGCGGCAAAAACATCGGGAAAGGAGGGAGCTGCGTCGTCGGGACCGGGGATTTCCATGGCAATCGTAGCGGAACGGAGCGGGCCGCGGTCCTTTCCTGCCACAACTCCGGCGGTGCGCCAACCAATCTCCGGCTCATCCATCCGGCATTGCCTCCTCCCCGGAAGGAATCTCCAGTCCAGATTACTCCGTGCCTCACCTACTCTAACGCCCGGTAGTCCGGTCAGCCTGGAGGCCGCGGTGAGGAGGCAGCCGCCAGGCTGGGGAAAAGCGACAGCAGCAGGAAAGCTGCTGAGGCCATCACACCGGCTCCAGGGCGATGGCTTGCGCTGTCGCCCCAATGTCCTGCGTGAAGGTCACGGTGCCGGCCGAGTCCGCCACTACAGTGGACACAGTAGTTCCATCCACCTTCAGGGTGTAGGAGGCTCCCGCCACCAGCCCGGAAACGGTGTGGGCCGCGCCCGCTGAGGCTGCGCCGCTTTCCGACCAGCGGCGGGCGCCGGCGGTGGTGAGCGGCCATTCCTGGATCGCGAGCGTCACGGCGGCCAGGGGCTGGCGGGCGATGGTCAGCGCCACCTGGCTACTGGTCCCGGCGTACCATGAGACCAGCGAAGAGGCCGCGTTGACCGCGAAAGGGCCGGGGCTGCTGGCGGTGAAGCCATCGACCGACGCCGACGATGAGGCGGTGCCGAGCGTGAGCTGATAGGTCTGGCCACGCAGCGGGTAGGTCAGCTGCGTGCCATCCAGCGCGGCGGTCAGGTGCGGATCGAGCATCAGGCGGTTCCACTGCGGGCGCACGCCGTAGATGTCGCGGAAGAGGCCAACGACGGTCATCGAGTTCCCCGCCAGGATGTCATCCCCCGCCCCGGCCTGACTGTTGCGCAGGTAGCGCTGATAGGACAGGCCATCCTTGCGGTACTGGGTCAGCACCCGATTCACATAGTCCACGGCGATCGACGGGTTGTAGCCGGCATACGAGCGTACCGCCACCTCGCCCCACGACAGGAAGATGTCGCCGTTTTCATAGGTCGGGAAGGTGTTGTCACTGCCTTCACCCTGAGCATAGGGCAGGAAGCAGAGCGGCCAGTGGAAGAGATTCTCCGCGCGCATCTTGGCCTCCATGGTATCCAGGATCCGCTGGCGTTGCGTGCTGTCGGCCAGGCCGTAGGCGATGGCGCAGAAGTTCACCGGGGTGACCAGGTTGTTGCCGTGGACAGAGCCGTCCTTGTTGCGCCAGTACGCGAACCAGCCGTTGGTCGCATCCCAGAAGCCGCCGTCGGTGGTCGCTTTTACAAAGGAGGCCTTCAGCTTGGCCGCGGCAGTGCTATAGGTGGCGGCCTTCGCCGTGTCGCCGAGCAGGGCCTCACGCTCGCTCCAGAGGGTCAGCGCGTAGTAGAGTTCGGCATTGACCAGGGCGTTCTCACCGGAGGCCCAGACGATGTCGATCCAGTCGCTGGACTTGCCTTGGGTATTCGAGTCGGTCAGGGCCTCGACCAGGCCGTCACCATCGCTGTCGCGGGTCATCAGCCAGGCCAGTGCGCGTTCGCAAGGTTCCT
>JAQGPE010000235.1 GCA_028293225.1 Akkermansiaceae bacterium
GGAGGTGAGATAGCGTCGCACAGAGCCGGCAGATACTCCCAGCCGCCTAGCGATGGCATTGCGGGAAATCCCCTGCCCGGCCAGTTCCAACGCCTCCTCTCTGCGCTTGGCGGTGGTCTCGGCCGCCGGGCTCGTCGCTGATACAGATTGCTTGGTCGTCGCGCGCTTCGCTTTCGGAGCTTTGACGTGCCGCCGACGCAGATCCATCAGCAGGATCTCGAAGCAAGCGAAAAGCAGGCAGGGAGGAACCGCTGCGATGCAGGCCGGTAGCAGGCCTGGGCTGGCGTGGAGGACGTTGAACAGGATCGAAGCCAATGTGACCCCGATCACCAGCAGCTTGATCCGCTTCTCGTCCGCCATCGCCCCAGTCAGGGCAGCCCGGAGGCACGCCAGTTCGAACACGACCACCGCCCCGTCGACCAGGCAGGGCAGCAGGAAGGCGGTGCGAGCCGGAAGCGCCCCCGAGCGGACCGCTAGGTCACGGAGGGCCTCGAAGGACAGCGAGAAAGCAGCGAGCGCTATGCAGCCAACCAGGGCGGCGGTGGCGCGGGTCAAGTAGAGAAGAGCTTTGTCGGGAGCTGGGGTGGAGGTCGTTTCCATAGGCGAACCCCTCAAAAAAAGCATGGGCCACAATCCCCGGGGAGAGTTGACGGTGGCATTGAGGGCCTTCACAGGCCCGCGAGGTCGCGTTATATGGATTTTCCGATTTGGGGCGCCGTCGGTTCCAGTCGTGTGGCCTGTCGTCAATTGGGTGATCCCTTCTGGATCGAAGGCGTCAGTTCGGAGCAGGGAACGATTTAGTTCTCAGCCCCCCCTCCCCCCAACCTTCGCCCTGCACCAGTAGCCTGGTTAACGAAGCTAGCCCTGCCCTCGCCTGGCCGCTACGCTACCTCGTGGACCTGAGAGAAGCGGAGGGGTATGTCGAACTAGGCATGTGGCAGGAAGCATGGGATTCGCTCGACGAGGTGCCGATTGAAGAACGTGCGACGCCGGCTGTCTTCCGCCTCCGGATCCGCTGCTGTGCTCCGCTGGATGCATGGAGTGTCGGCGAGGAGATCGCCTACCTGATGGGCCAGAGCCCGCAACCGAGCGATCACCGGCTGGCGGCCAGCTTCTGGCTCGACTGGGCCCGAGCTGATCCTGCCGTCGCCGCGGACTGCATTGCGGCCGCCATCAACATCTGGCCGGAGAGCAGGGTGGAGATTCTGGAGGATCCACTGCTCGGCCGGGTACTGTTTCCTGGTCGGCACTAACGGAGTGCGACAGTGCGCGAAGGCGGATAAGTCACGTCGCTACTTTCGAGCCGTGGAAGCAGCGATGTCCTGAGGACTTTGCGAGATCTTGTCACCCTCCGCAGTTCCCGCAGGCCCGCCCCTCTGCCTCGTTGCTGAAGTGGCCGCTCTTCGTGTTACCGTACCACCGGCAGTGCTGATTGTGGCGAACGCCGTTCGAGTTGATCCAGTATTTCTTCGGTCCCGTCGACTCCTCCCGCTTGGTCTCCTTGGGCACCGGTCGCGCTTCGGCTTGCGGAACCGCCTTGGGTACTGCTGAAGCCGCAGAGAGTCTCCCAAGCTTCCGGAACTCCCAAGGAGGCATCGGAGGATTCGGTGCCGCCCATAGGCCTAGGTGGGCTGCCTTGGCCTTCACCTGTAGCCCGGCGATGTCGGCGTCGTGGTTGTATTCGAGGTATTGCCAGGCCCACCCGTCGGCGACCATCCGGCGGTTCACGCTGGCACCGTCGGCCTCGATCCAGCCGAGCGATCTCCCATAGCGGTCCTGGCCGCTGATCGTAACCGACACATTCTTGCCGGCGATCAGGGCCGAGAGTGCCGCCTTCGATTTCGCGCCATACTCCTGGCCGCTCTCCGGCGCATCAATGCCCTCCAGACGAATTTTCGTCTGCTTCTTGCCACCGGAAAGCAGCGTGACGGTATCGCCGTCTGTCACGCCGACGATCTTGCCGGTGAGGGTCTCGACCGGGGAATCCTTGATTGAGCCGATCCCTTCGGGGAGTGCTGACTGAGCTGGGAGGACCGGGGCGGCTGGAGACGGCTTCCCAACAGGAACGAGAGCGGCACGTGGAGGAGGCAGGGACTCATCTCCGCTCGTCGTCCGCTTGATCGAGGAACTGTTGCCAGCCACCCATCCGATGAAGAGAGCCAGAACGATACCCGCCCAGGGCAAGCAGCCAGACTTCTTCTTGTTCGATGGATATGGAGGAGGACTCGCCATGGCCGTTGCTAGTGGAGGAAGCTCCGATCCACCATCACGCGATGAGGCAGTGCTCGATTAGTGAGGTGAATCTACGGAGCGCCCAACACCGTGGCCCGGCAGCGTCGGGATTTCGACTTCGCACAGAGTCCAGTGTCGGCAGACTTCATCACCGCTTCTCATCCCTGTTCAATCCCGCGTCCACTTGTATCCGCCGCCCAGTGTTTGCTCCCGCGTGTAGGTACTGCCACCGCTACTCCTGGTCTGAGATTGTCCGCCGAGTGTCTGACCCATCTGATACGTCGTGCCGCTGCTGGACCGGCCTGTGTAGCCTCCGCCCAGGCTCTGAGACCAGTCGGTGGTCCCGCCGGAACTGCTGGTGGTCCGGTAGCCGCCACCCAGGGGGCGTTCGATCAGGGTCGCATTGCCCTGGCGGTCGCTTACCCCATAGGTGCCACCGAGTGTCTTCCCGAAGGTCAGATCGCTTTCGTAGGTTGGGCGATAGCTGGATCTGGACCGAGAGCTTGATGTCGTGGAAGTGAGGTAGTCGTCTGATGCAGATGAGGAGCTGAAAAGCGGGCGACTCTGGTAGCTCGAACCGAAAGTGCCGCCGCCGTCGAGTGAAGATCGGTACGACGGCGTATAGCTGCCGCCTGCCGCGTAGGAAGGGCTGTAGCTGGACCGACGAGCGATCGCATCAGCCTCGGCAGAAATCCGGTTGAGCGAGACCATGATCCGATCCGCCTCCGCGAGCCGTGGCTTGGTGCGCCTCTTGAAGTCTTCCAATGAAAGGTCTCCTCGCTTATGCGCTGCATTGTCCGCGTTCTGTTCTTTTACGATCGCACTCATCCGGGTGCTGAGCCGGTCAGTCTCGCGGAGAAGCGGAGAGTCGAAGGTAGACTGCGATGCGGTCCGAGGTGCCTTTGGGGGCGCGCATGAACTGACCACCAAGAACGAGGCAGACGCGACGAGGAGGAGAATGGGGCGAAGCATTGTCGTAGTGTGAGGAGTGAATCCAGATCGGACCAAGGAGACGTCAGGTCCTCATCGTCTGCGGCCTGATCCTGGTGATGAGCGCGTGTAGGAACTCACGTAGGTCCCGTTCTTCCGGTAGTATCCACTAACGTGCACAGAACCGCCGCCGTAGCCGCTGGCATGGGAAGTGGGATAGCTCGGAGTCGCTGCCGCGGTCGTCTCGTCTGACTCAGACGGGACATTCAGAACATCGTCTGATCCGACCGGCCTGGACAACGCAGCCATCGCTTTCCTCGCACGTAGGCGCTCGGCTTCGGCCAGGGCAGCCGCGGCCTGAAGTGTGTCCAACTTCCCGGAAGTACTGGTGGCCACCGAACTGTTGGCCGATTTCGCCCTCAGCGAACCATCTGCATTGTCCCAGCGGGTCACCCGACCGCCGACGAACACGACCGAAGAACGACCATAGGTCCACACCTCCGAGCCGGAAGGATAGAGGTCCGGTGAGGTCTCATTTGGCGGCCCCATCACGAGCCCGACCTGCTCCTTCGTGGAGCCTACCGCGAAAGCCTCGACATCATCTCCTGCGCGATTGACGGGCAATGCTTGAGTCTCACTGGTGGAGTTCTCCGATGATGGAGGGCGAACGAAGTTCCCGGCAGTCGGGTTCTGGACTGGAGTGGTCTGACAGGCCGAAAGAGCAAGGCCAATGGCAGCGATCAGAATACCGGCATACCGATTCGATGGGAGACGAGGGAGGGTCACTCCACTCGATCTAACGAATATCTCAATATCTGCCAACAACCAATAAGATACGCGAAGACGTATCGACCGATAGCACGACGTCGGGTGATTTACAGGGGAGTGTCCGGATGCTGCATTGCAGGGAGCTCCAAAACATGCGCGCCTGAAGATGCATGAAAGCCCTCCTCCTTCTCATCTGCATCGGCGGCGCTGCCGTCGGAGCACTCGCGACTCAATTCAAGAGTGAGTCAGCGAACATACCTGATCGCAAGTCCTCGAAGTGCAACCCGGAAGGCACCTGCACGGCCTGCAAGAACTGCCACAGCTGCGGGAACTGCAAAGCAGGCGGGAAGTGCAGCGTTTGTAAGTGACCCCGGTGGAAGACGATGAACTGAGAGGAGGAGGAGGTGCCTCCCCTACCCCCCCTGTGAAGCGGCGCCCTCACTTGAGGCGCCGCCTTCTCTGCACATAGACGGCTTGCCGGCTGATCCCAAGAAGCTTGGCTATCTGAATATCGCTCAGGCTCCAGTCGATCGCCTCCCACTGAGCCTTTCGAGGATAGATGTACGACTCAGGATTCTGCCGAAGTCGCTGAAGGCGGATGGTGCGCAAGGCGCGGCCGTGAGCCTTGGCCAACGCCTCGTCAGTGGCCGACCAGTCGACGCTAGACCAGTCTACCGCGTCGGCTCGCACCGGTTCTCCGATCGTTCCCGGTGCCAGCTGAGACCGGCGGTTCCTGACTGTACCGAGCTTCCGCCCAGTCAGGCGCATGATCTCGGTGTTGGTCAGCGACCAATCGACCTCTTTCCATCGGACCTTCATCTGACGATCAGAATCAGGCTTTGATTCCGGCCAGTTCAAGGAACCGGTCAAGCGGCATTGCTACCTGGATTTGAGGCGAAGTCTGAATGACGTGGACGCCTAAAGCGTTCGAGCCGATCGATGAGAACTGGAGATCCAGGTTGGTGATCGAGGCTGGAACTTTGCTTCGAAGGTTCAGTGGTCCACTGTGATGCATGGGTTGTTCAACATGGTACGAAACCAAACAGACTACCAACGTCCGAGCGGAATTCCGATTACTGATAACGGGCGGTTTGAATTAAGGATTGAAGTTGGCGCATCAAGATGCTGCGTTTTGCTGGTGCTGGCCAAGGTAGCCGAGAACAATCTTTTTGGTCTCCACGTCCCACGCAAATGCGATTCGCACTGAATGACGGGCATCTGTGTTGGATGTATAGCGGAGGTGCCCAGGAAGACTAATTTCCCGCCCGTTGTGATTGGCGTGATACCAATCGCGGTGTTTGCGGTGATTCATCGTTAGCTTGCTCTGGTGCGGCTCATATGACCAACCCGTAACATTCTCGCGGAAAGCTTTGGGCAGGTCGGAGCAAAGTTTGGTTCCGTTCCTTGCGTCAAAATACTCGGTCGCAAGCCACCGAAGCGCGGCTAGAACTGCAGCGGGGTCTTCAAATGGAGATTGCTCATCCTCGGATTTGGAATTCCAACAAAATGCAAGTCGATCTGGATATTCTCTAGCGGCTGCGGCCAGGGCCTCCGCGACGGAATCTATGCTGGTTTCAAGAGTTTCTTCAGCTTCCGTTCGGTCGCCCGATTCTAGTGCTAGCCTGTAGGTCGCTGCGAGATTTCGATACTTCGCGGCATCTTGAGCTCTCTCTTCAAGAGCCATGCGCAATTGTTGAACCTGGGCTTCAAGGTCACGATTGGTGTCCTCAAATAGGGTGAGCAACTCGCCTTGATTATTCTCCATCTTCGCCTGTTCGATAGCACTTGCACGTTGCCATTCCGAGAGCCGGGACCACGGTACAAACGAAGAAGACGAAGTGAAGACCGAGACGGAAGCAATGCGATTCAGGATTTCGCTTCCGAGCCTGGCTGGATGGTGCTCCGTGAGAGCCACAATTTTCGATCGAATCCACAGAGGATGGTCATAGGGAGAGCTTCTTCTACTGAATCCGGGCCAGTACAAACGAACTCCACCGTGGAAGCAATTTAGCCGATCGGAAAGGGTCATGCCTAGCTGTTCGGATACCGCCTCTTCCTGAGCCACGATGACGTAAGCCAAACCGGCGAGGTGATCCGCCAGTTTGACTCCATCGGCAAGAACCTCGCCTTCACTGGTTGTGGAAACAAAGACCACCGGATGACGGCGGCTTGGCGATTCCAGAAGTTGGAGCAAGAGGGGAACGTTCTCTGGAGTGCACCCGATCGGTTTGGAGGTCAGTGGCAGTATGCCCTTTCCTGCGAATTTCGATAGAATCCGTTCCACCACGCCAGGACGACTCGGAAATCTCACCACGGGGGTCAGGTATTCTCCCTGACGACCCACTTGCAATGAGCAGGAAATCCAAATGGTGTGATCGGGGCGTCGATGAACGGTGGTCTCCGTGACCCATACGACGTCCGGCTCTTCGTCCGGAGTGGTCAGGCGAAGTCCCCATGCGGTTCCAATCGCACCCTCGTAGTATCGAGTCTCAATCTCGGAGCGCACTCCCACATTGGTAGCGGCCTGGTTCGCGCTGAGATCGGTGCCGGGCTGAATTCTGATCCCACGACGTGAAGAAGCCCACTCGATCACGAGCAACGACACTGCTTCAAGGCTTGGCTTGGGATCCGGCTGATCCGAGAGCTGAAAGTTTGCGCGATAGACCGTTCTCATGACTTGAATTCGGGAGGTTTGAACTGTATCGCACTCGATCGCGACTCTGAAGGTGGACGTATGGATCGGAGCACCGTCGTGGAAGACTTAGTTTGCTAAACCAACAACCCCTTCCCAGTGCCCTACAGCAAATTTGGCTCAGAACCATGCATCGGGAGTATTGAGCCCAAACAATGAACTGGTTGCTACTAAGAATTCCCTGGCTCCTGCCCAAAAGCAATGAAACATCGATTCGATTTCATGTTTTTCCGATAAACCGTGACATCCTGTCGTACTGCCCAAAGGCACTGTAAGCCCTGGATAAGTTGCAGTAATGCTCAAGGAGCGGTTAGAATTCTCTTTCGGTGGTCCTCGATGATCCAGAGCAAAAGGAAACGACATCTCTTTCAGTCCGAGAGTTCTGATCGGGATTCGTCGAAGCAGTCGATGCCGGTCGAGAGCCGATCCCGACAGTTTTTACTCCGTCCCTCCCCCACCCTCCACCCCCTCGCGGAGACGGGTGAGCAGCTTCCAGGTCGCCCGGTAGTGCCACCTCGTCCCGCCGGGTGACAACACACCCCTCACGTTCAACTCCGCCATGGTGTCCCGGACTGTGGTGAGGCCAAGCGACCGCAGCTCGGCGATGACCGGTCGATACTCCTCGGCCCGTTCTTGAGCTTCCGCACGGTAGCGACGGGCCAGGACCTTTCCGGTGGCTCCAATCTCGACTCCCCGTGCCGCAGCGGCACGGAGGGCATCTTTCGTGCGCGCGCTGATCATTCGCAGCTCGTGCTCACCGATCACGGCACGAAGATGCAACCAGAGGGGATCCTTGGATGGGTTTTCGATGTCGATGAAATCGACCTTACTCTCCATCAAACCGCTGATGAAATGGACGGATCGTGAAAGACGATCTAGCTTGGCCAACACGAGAGTCGTCTTACTGCGTCTACAGTAATTTAGGGCTTCGTTGAGGATCTTGCGATCGTTCTTCTTGCCCGATTCGGTCTCGACGAACTCGGCAAGCAATTCCCCGCCGGTCTGGCAAGTGAATTGTCTCACGCGCTCCCGCTGCGCTTCGAGTCCCAGCCCACTCTCCTGCTGGCGGCGGGTGCTGACCCGCAAATAGCTCACGTAAAGTCGCTTGTTTTCAGTCACTAATGAAATCCAAGCAGGCCGTAAACCTCGGCACAAGATTCCCCACGACCGGACATTTGCCGGGAATCAAAAGTTCTCAGAAAATCCAGGATACGAACCCAAAAAAATGGCAATATTAGGAAGCGAACGGTCGCTGCCCATCTGTTGCCTATCCCACGACGGGACAGGAACGGCCCACAAGGGCAGCGCCGACATTCGCTATGACTAACAAAGAAAACACGAACGCGTTTGAACTCAACTCGGACGGGCCCGTCAAGCGTAAGCGCACCGAGTTCGGCACTACCTTCATCGGTGACGCCGTCACGACTAACTGGATCCACATCGTTCAGCTGAAGGGCTCAGTCTTCCTCACCGCAGCACAGGTCCTCGAAGCTCTTCACCAGCTCGATATCCGCTACTCGATCGACGGTACTCGCCTCAAGAAGGCGAACGCGGTCGGTGACGCCCTCGGCGTAAAGGGCCTGGACCTTCCAGTCTCGTCTCCGCCGAAGCGCTTCTACTATCTCCCGGCCGTCGAGATGGCGCCCGAGGAGCGTGATGCCTACGGCAGCA
>JAQGPE010000236.1 GCA_028293225.1 Akkermansiaceae bacterium
GCTGTGTCACGCCTGAGCCGTGGGACGAATCACCACTTCCCCGACATCGACGTCGGCGGGCTGCTCGATCGCAAAGGCAATCCCTCTCGCGATCGCATCGGGGGAAATCGCGAACTTCTCCCGCGAAGCCGCCAGCTGCTCTCTGATCGCCGGATCGGTCACGCCATCGATGAGATCCGTCCAAACGAGCCCCGGGGAAACGACGGTCACCCGCAGCTTGTCGCCCGCCTCCTGCCGCAATCCTTCGGAAATGGCGCGGACAGCAAACTTGGTCCCGGAATACACTGCCTGGTTCGGTACCGTCTTCAGCCCCGCCGTCGAAGCGATGTTCACAAACTGTCCAAAGCCTTGCCTGCGGAAAACCGGCAGTGCGGCGGCGATCCCATAGAGGACGCCCTTGATGTTCACATCGATCATTTCCTCCCACTCCCCGACCTGTAGATCGTCGAGAGGCGAAAGCGGCGCGACGCCCGCATTGTTCACCAGCACGTCGAGCTTGCCATAACGGTCACAGGCCGCCTGTACCAGGTTGGCCAGGTCTTCACGCCGCCTGACGTCGATGCAGGCAAAAATCGCTTCACCGCCCGCAGCCTCAATCCGGCTCACGAGATCCGCAAGCCGGTCGGACCGGCGCGCCCCGAGAACCACCTTTGCACCGCGCGCCGCCAGCAGCAACGCCGCCGCTTCACCGATCCCGCCGCTGGCGCCGGTGATCGCGATCACTTTTCCCTGAATTCCTGACATATTGAATTTTTCCTTCTGATTTTGGGTTAGTCCTCCCTACCCCTTCACAGGGGACGGGATTGTTTTCTGTGGATCTGAAATCGATGGCCGCCCGGCAGGCGTCCCGCCCGCGGTGAGCCTGATGGCCGCCGCCATCCTTTCCGCAAATTCCGCAAGATTTGCGCAGGTACGCTTCCAGGTCAGGCCGCAGGCGTGCAACGTTCTGGCGGCATCCATCGGCTCCAGACCGAGGGCTGCAAGCCGGGCAGCCAGCGGCGAGGCCGCGATCGCCGCCTCTAGCCTTGAGAGGATCGCCGCGCGGTAGCGAATCAGCAGATCGCCGACAAGATCGCTGGCCTGCTGAAGCAGATCCTCGGTCTGCAGGCCGGGCGCGCCCGCATGGCTTCCGAACCAAATGTCGAAAACTGCTTTCAGCCGGTCCTCAAGGGGAGCAGTGCGCGCCAGTTGAACCTCCACTGCAGTCAGGGCGTCCGAGAGATGCTTTTCCATCGTGCTGCGGAACAGCGCCTCCTTGTTCTCAAAGTAAAGGTAGAGACCCTGCCGGGAAATCGCCGCCGCTCGCGCCACTTCATCCATGGAGGTTTTGCGAAAGCCAAAGCGCAGAAAGCTTTCGAATGCCCGGTCAAGGATCCGGTCTCGCTTGCCAGGATCAGGAAATGTCGACTCGGCCATCATTAGACTCACTTTACATAAAATGACAAATTTGTCAAATCAATGCTACGACTTGGGATTTGCGCATCCCACAATGGGCGCGGTTCCAGCCCGCAGATCATCATGACCCCATGCTCTCGCATGCGACCCAACTTACTGAACCGCAGAAAAGCCTCGGCAGAAGCACCTCACCCAAATGGGATCAAGGTCATCGCACCTTGCCAAACCTCACCCAGTCTCTCCTATCAGAGGGAGATTCTCGTCCCGGCCTGAGCCGCCCGCTGGTTCGCGGTCTTGAAGATCCGGCTGGATTTAAAGGGGCCGTTCAAAGTCGTCCCTTCGTTGGTCACCTCGAAACCGTAGGCATTTTTCGACGGCACCGGGATGGCCCGCAGCGTGTAGGTCTGCGAATCCGTCGGCGACCGGTCGTAGCTGCGTTCGACCAGGTAACTGTTGTCCATTGGCCGCTCGCTGGGCCCATAGGCGCCCATGGAGGAATGGACCACATACGAGGCCTGGTCCCGCGTCATCATATAGGCGTAGCCATCCTGGATGGTGGAATAGGAGCTGCCACAGGATGACAAGGCACAGCAAAGCACGGCGACGGGGAGGAGGAGTTTAACCATCGACGGCACTCTCGGCGACCGGCCTCAACCGTGGCAATCTCTTAATCCTTCCGCACCCGCCTGACGTCACAACACCACAAAAAACCCCGCCGCCCTTTCGGACAGCGGGGTCTGGTAAACGGATCTGGCTTGCTTACTTGCCGGCGCGGCGGGCTTCCTCGCGCTCCTTGGCGACCTTGATCACTTCGTCAGAGACGTTGCGTGGGCAAGGAGCGTAGTGGCTGAACTCCATGGAGAACTGGCCACGGCCGGAGGTCATGGTGCGCAGGTCGCCGATGTAACCGAACATCGCGGAGAGCGGTGCCTCGGCCTTGACGCGGACGCCGCCTGGGGTCGGCTCCTGGCCCTGGATCATGCCCCGGCGACGGTTGAGGTCACCGATCACGTCGCCGACCTTTTCTTCAGGAGCGAAGACGTCGAGCTTCATCATCGGCTCGAGGATCTGCGGACCGCACTTCGGCATGGTCTGGCGATAGGCGGCCTTGGCGGCGATTTCGAAGGCGATGTTGCTGGAGTCCACTGCGTGGAAACCACCTTCGTTGAGCGTGACCTTGAAGTCCAAGCAAGGGTAGCCGGCAAGCGGTCCTTTATCGACGGAGGTTTTAAAGCCTTTATCGACGGCAGGAATGAATTCCTTCGGGATGCTGCCGCCGACGACCTTCGATTCGAAGATGAAGCCGGAGCCCACTTCGCCTGGCTCGATGGTGTAATCGATCTTCGCGTACTGGCCGGAACCACCGGACTGCTTCTTGTGGGTGTAGCTGTCGGTGACGGCCTTGGTGATGGTTTCGCGGTAGGCGACCTGCGGGGCGCCGACGCTGACCTCGATGTTGTGGGTGCGCTACAGGATGTCGATATTGATGTCGAGGTGAAGTTCGCCCATGCCCTTGAGGATCATTTCGTTGGTTTCGT
>JAQGPE010000799.1 GCA_028293225.1 Akkermansiaceae bacterium
CCACAGACGGCCATCCTCAGCGAGACGTACCCGCCAGGGATCGATCAGATCGATCGGTGAAGTTTCGTACGGCAAATGCAGTAATTCAATCCGGCGGGTCGCGATCTGCGAGGCGGTCTCGGTCATCCCGTAACTGGCGAGCACCGGCCAGCCGAGTTCGCGGGCGGCGCGTCCGGTCGCCACCGGCAGCACTCCCCCGCCGACCACCACGGCCTGAAGGGAAGCAGGCCCGCGACAACCCGCCGCCACCAGATCGTGCACCTGGGTCGGGACCAGGGAAAGATGGGTGACTTTCTCCTCAGCGAGCCAACTCGCAAAAGGCGCAGCACTCCAACGATCCGGATACACCGCCACCCGGCAACCCGCGCGCCAGGCGCGGGACATGACCCCGAAGCCGCCGACATGATGAAGCGGGAGCGCCAGCCCCCAGCAGCTCGTGGCAGCGACATGGAGATGGGCATTCACCGCATCGGCCGAGGCCAGCAGGGACGCGCGGGTGTGGCCGATCCACTTCGGCACGCCGGTGCTGCCGGAGGTACGGAAGAAAACCTGTCCGGCCGCTTCCGGCAGGGGCGGGACGGCCAGGGACGGTTCATTCGCCGCGGTCATCATGACCGCTGTATCACGGGCCCAGAATTCCGGACCGGTCAGGTCAGCCGCTTCCATGGCAGTTTTTCCAACAGGGCGTCGAAGCCGAGGCCGAAGCCGGACGCCGCCTTGAAGGCCGGCTGCCAGGGCCCGAGCGCCTCGGTGAATTCGTTCGGTTCGAAAAGGTGGTGGGTCTGGACTCCCGCGGTGACCGTCAGGCCGGGAAACTGAAGCTCCATGCGGCCCGCTTCCCAGGCCGCGAAGCTCTGGCCGAGGGGGTGATCCATGTAGCTGGTCACGACGGCTTTCTGACCGCGTTCGTAGGCGGCCTCGCCGAGCAGCCATGGTTCATCGACGGCGGGCTTGATGACCATGAACTGCGCCGCGGAGGTCAGCGGCGCGGCCTCGCGATCGACCGCGAGCGGAATGCCCGACTGGATCCGCAGGCCGGTCCAGATGGGGTCGGAGTATGGGCAGGGGTCCTCCAGGAAATCGATGGCCGCCTTGACCGCGGGTGGCAGCGCCGCGACCCACTTCGCAATCTCCGGCGCTTCCAGTACCTCGTTGAAATCGAGCCGCCAGCGCAGATCGGGGAATTTCGCCACCGCTTCGGAGAGGAAGGCCGTCTCCATCGCGAGGTCGGAGCCGCACTTCAGCTTGGCCAGGGTGAAGCCCGCGGCGACCGCCTTGTCCACGGTGATGGGGTCGAGATTGGTCACGGTCGCATGGCTAAGCGGCACCTCCAGCTCATCGAAAAGCGAGTCCTCCACCGAGCGGGCCGCGCCATCCATTTCCAGGCAGCGCAGGGCACGGCGAACGATGGCGCGGCGGCGCGGACCGGCGAGATCCTCCAGGCAGCGCTGCAGCGTCGGATCACCAAGCTCCGGCCACGGTTGGATGCAGGCATGGCCGCCCTCGTCATCGCGGATCAGCACGCCGTCGAACTCGCGGCGGGTGGAGAGCGAGTTGAGAGGGCGGCGGCTTTTGAGGCGGTAGTGCCAGATCCAGATTTCGTCGCTCATGAAGGATGGGAAAGAAGAGACAGCCGGCGGGCGCTTCAAGGCAGCTTGGCTGCGGCAAGGTGGAAGGTCACCGCGAAGAGGACCAATTGAAGCGCCGAAAGCGCCAGCAGGCGATTCATCTTCTTCCCTTCCGGCATGGTCAGGATGAACCAGTCGATCGCCATCCCGAGGGTCAGCATCGGCAGACTGGAGAGCGCCAGCGAAACGTGGCCAAACTTGAACCAGAACAGGCCGAGGAAAGCAGCGAGCTTCATTTCCCACAGGACCACCAGTCGGGCGAACTTGCCGCCAAAGCGGACTGCCAGGGTGCGCTTGCCGGTGGTGCTGTCCTCTTCGCGGTCACGCAGGTTGTTGATCGAAATCAGCACGGTGCAGAGCAGGCCGGTCTGGGCGCCAAGCAGCACCGCTTCCCAACGCCATTGCTGGGTCTGGATGAAGACCGTCCCGGTGACGGCGACGAGGCCGAAGAAGATCACCACGAAGAGTTCGCCGAGCCCGCGGTAGGCCAGCGGCCAGGGCCCGCCGGTGTAGCCGTAGGCGAAGTAGAGCGATGGGATGCCGATCGCCAGGATCGGCCAGCCGGCGGCTTTGATCAGGACCACGCCGCAGATCGTCGCCAGCAGCAGGAAGACGCCGCCGCAGGTCATCACCGCCTTGCGCGACATCAGGCCGCTGGCGGTGACCCGTTGTGGGCCGAGGCGTTTCTCGGTGTCCGCGCCCTTGGCCGCGTCGATCGCGTCGTTGAAGAAGTTCGTCGCGATCTGGATACAGATCGCTCCGAACACGGTGCAGAAGCACAGCAGGCCGTCAAAGCGCCCAGTGAGCTTCCAGGCGAGGACGCAGCCGACCCATACCGGCACGATGGCGGCGGGCAGGGTTTTCGGGCGGGTGGCGAGGAGGAAGGGCAGCACGGGGAAAGTTTGCTGGTTTTCAGTGTTCCGTTTTCAGCGAAAGGCAGGGTGAGTGCCGGGTGATCAGTGGAAAACCAACGTTGCCTGTCTCAAGGCACGCGCGGGAACTTGGAGAAGTCCGGCTTGCGCTTCTCGATGAAGGCGTTTTTGCCCTCCTTGGCCTCCTCACTCATGTAGTAAAGCAGAGTGGCGTTGCCGGCGAGATCGAGCAGGCCCATCTGTCCATCGCAGTCGGCATTGAGAGCGGACTTCAGGCAGCGCAGAGCCAGCGGCGAATGTTCGAGCATCTCGCGGCACCACTGGATGGTCTCGGTTTCGAGCTGGGCGAGCGGGACGACCGTGTTGACCAGGCCCATTTCCAGCGCCTGGGCGGCGTCGTACTGGCGGCAGAGGTACCAGATTTCGCGGGCCTTTTTCTGGCCGACGATGCGGGCCAGGTAGCTGGAGCCGAGGCCGCCGTCGAAGGAGCCGACCTTCGGGCCGGTCTGGCCGAAGCGGGCGTTGTCGGCTGCGATGGTGAGATCGCAGACGATATGGAGGACGTGGCCGCCGCCGATCGCGTAGCCCGCGACCATCGCGACCACCGGCTTGGGCAAGCCGCGGATCTTTTTCTGGAGATCGAGCACGTTCAGGCGCGGGATGCCATCGCCGCCGATATACCCGGCGTGGCCGCGGACCTTCTGGTCGCCGCCGGAGCAGAACGCGTCAGGCCCTTCCCCGGTCAGGATCACGACGCCGACCTGCGGGTCTTCGTGCGCGAGCTAGAAGGCGACCAGCATTTCCTGGACGGTCTGAGGCCGGAAGGCATTGCGGACCTCCGGACGGTTGATGGTGATCTTGGCGATCTGTCCTTCATCCGTGGTCTCGTAACGGATGTCTTCGAATTCGCGAACGGTGGTCCACATGGCGGCGGGACTGTGAATCAGGAATCCCAGCGCTCAAGAAATTCCCCCACGCGGGCAGCGAAAGCTGACGCAGCCTGCCACGGGACCCGGTGCCCGGAACCCGGCGCGGACCACGATTCCACGTTGGGAAGGAGCGGCACGGCCCGGCTGGCCAAGGCCTGGAACTTCGGATCCGCTTCGCCCGTGACCCATAAAACGGGGCATTTCACCTCTCCCAGGCGGTCCCACAGGGGCTCCTGAGCGCCCAACGACCAGTCCATAAAGCTGCGGGCGATCGCCTGGCGGCGGATTTTCAGGACAGAGCGCTCCGGCAGGGTCGCTGAGGAAGCCAGCACCGGCTGGGCATTCCAGGCAGCGAGAAAATCATCCCAATCGCCGGAAAGCGCCCGTGCCGCCCACTCGGCATCGGCCGCCCGGCGGGCAGCCCTTTCCGCCGGATCTTCCAGCCCCGGATGAGGTCCAACCAACACCGCCGCATCCCACGGACCGCCTGCCAGCAGGGCGTGCAAGGCCAGCCGCGCGCCCATCGAGTAGCCGACCAGCACCTGTTTCCCCTCCCCTGCCCCGGCTGCCCGGGCCTCTTCATTCAGCGCCTGGCCGAACTCCGGCAGACTCATCGGACAGCAGTCGAGGAAACGCCAGAGATCCACCCGCTGCACCGCCCAGCCGGGAACGGCAAAGCCGCGCCAGTCGGCCGCCGCGCCCACCGCACCGTGGAGACACCAGAGCGTTCCTTTCATTCCTTGGGCGAAAGCCTCCGCGAAAGCCCCGGCGCTGGCGACTATTTCGATTGCCCGACCAGATGGAATCGCACGGAAAGCGCCGGATCCACCTTCATCACCGCGAAGCTCTCGATCAGCGGCAGGCTGAAATCCTGGTAGTTGAGGGTTGCGGTGCCGTCGATGGTCACCCACTCGCCTTCCTTGGTGGCGGTATACGGGAAAGCGATCGTTTTCGAAATCCCGTGAATCGCCAGGGTCCCCTGCGCCATGGTTTTGTCGCCCTCCTTCCAGGTCTTGATAAAGCGGAAGCTGCCCTCGGGCGCCGCGCCCAGCCACTTCAGCATCTCCCGGTCGCGTTTGTCGTCGCCGGTTTTCAGGTCGCTGAATTTCCAGGTCAGGGCGACCGCGGCGGGCTCCAGGGTGCGGCCGTTGCCGCTGATGGCCGCCTGATAATCGTTGAGCGTGCCGGTGAAGGAATGGCCGGTGGCCCTGGCATCGACCTGGATGCGGCTGCGGCTTTTGTCGACGGTCAGGGAATTTGCCTGCGCGGCGGTAAGGCACGAGAGAGCGAGAGCGCAGCCAGTGGCGATACGGGTCGTTTTCATGAAATGCAGGGTGCTGTGAGGAAAAAGCGCCGCCGATCCGGATTTCACCGGGATTTTCCGGCCCCCGGTTTAACCGCTTGCATCCGCCGGGAGGCGGGCGCTGTTTATAGGGGTCATCGTTTCCGCTATGCGAATGCGCGCCGTCATCTTTGCCCTGGCAGGTCTGGAGAGTCTGCTCCTTTCCTCCTGTTTCATCGTGCGGGTGCCCCTGAACGTGACCTCCGCGGTGCTGACGGGGACAGCCAAGGCCGGATCGAAAGCCGCCTCCGCGACCAAGGACGCCTTCACCAAGAGCGACGAGGAGAAGGAGGAGGAAGAGAAGAAGAAAAAGCTTAAGGACGACGCAGAGGAGAAAAAGAAGAAGAAGGATGATATCCTGAAGCAGAACAACGTCCCCGGACAGCCGGGCCAACCGCCCGCGCAGGAGCCGCAGGGATCCGGCGACCAGATCCCCTACCACCCGTCCATCACCCCGGCCATGCTCCCGAAGCTGCCAAACGGCCAGCCGCGGGAAAAGGAAGTCACGCCCACGCCGGTGCCGCCGGGCTACTGACCTCGGCCGGCTGTATTTCCCAGCTTTCCCCCACGCTGCCCGCGACGAAGCGGTCGGTGGGAATGCCCGCCGCACTCAGCGCCGCGCGCAGTTCGATCGGCGGCTCGCCGGTCGGTTCATCGGTCAGGCGGAAGGTGCCCCAGTGCATGGCCACCGCGCGGCGGCAGTGGGTGTCCTGGAAGACCTGCACGGCCTCCTTCGGATCCATGTGCATGTCACGCATGAACCAGCGCGGCGAGTAGGCGCCGATCGGGATCATGCCGAAATCGATGGGGCCGAAGCGTTCGCCGATCTCCTTGAAGGCCGGGCAGTAGCCGCTGTCGCCGGTGTGCCAGAGCCTGGCGCCCGCGCCTTCGATCAGCCAGCCACACCAGTGGCCGTGATTGCGGTCAAAGGGCGTCCGGGCGGTGAAATGCTGCGCGGGCGTGGCGGTGACGCGGAGGCCCGGCAGGATTTCCGCGCTGTCCCACCACGGCAGTTCCCTCACATTCGTGAAGCCTTTCTTCCGCAGCCAGGCGGTGTGGCCCTGCGCGATGGTCAGCGGCATGGCGGAGCCGAGATGCCGCAGCGTGGCGAGATCCAGATGATCGTAGTGGGTGTGGGTCAGCAGCACGCCATCGATGGGAGGCAGATCGTCGAGCCGGCACGGTGTCGGCACCATCCGCAGCATCGACTTGATCGGAAACGGCGAGCAGTGGTCGGAGAAGACCGGGTCGATCAGCAGGCCGCGGCCGGCGCCCTGGACCAGGAATGAGGAGTGGCCCAGCCAGGTGATCCGCCAGCCCGCGGCAGGCGGCGGCCCCGGGACGATCGGGATCACATCCGGCGGCGTGTCAGGAGCGCCGGTCGGTGGATCCACCGGGATCCTGCCGAATTTCCAGCGCAGGACGTCGAGCAGGTTGCGATCTTCGTCGGGCAGCCAGGGATTGTGGAAAAGGGCCATGAGTGGGTGGGGATTCCGCGGGAATGCGGCGCCACTTTCGTGCCAATCGTGCAATGGTCAACGGGACAAGTTTTCCGCCGGGGCGGGAGCGTCGGCGACCGGGATCAACCGCACCGAGCGCAGGTTCATCAGCCCGTAGCCGAAGATTTCCAGCGGCCGGATGTGCAGCGCCAGGAGTCCCGGCTGGGAAATGGTCACCACCCCCGCCTCGACCACGCGGAAATCGGTCCAGCTGCCGGTCGGCACGATCTTCATCGGCAGGACCTGGTCGAGCATCCTGACTTCGACCTCGCCGCCGCAGGTCGGAGCCACGGCGTAGTCCAGCATCACCCGGAAGCGGCCCGGCTGGTCGCTGCCCGGAGCCTTCGGCTCCTTCATCAGGATCGGAAACCACGCGCTGTCATCGGACTTCGACCACCAGCCGATGTGGTCCTCCTCCATGCGGAGCGGGTAGCGGGTCGCCGGGCCGGGCGAAAGAACCGCCTGCGAGGCCGGAATGTTAAAGGAGCGGTCGGCGGCCTGGCGCGGATAGGTGGTGGAATCGACCACCGGCTTGCCATCCAGCACCACGGCGATGACCGGCAGCAAATCGTTCGGATCGGGCGAGGAGTCGGGAATCCGGATCGCGGGAAAGGAGCCGCCGATGATATCCAGTTGGATCGCCAGGGTGCCGAGCAGGGTCGCCGATTTGCACTCGGTCATCAGACCGGAAAGCGGCAGCACGCCGCCGGGCGGCCAGGCGTGCAGGTGACAGTAGAGGACATATTTTCCGTCCACCATCCCGACCGTGCAGGTGCCCTTGAACGGCATGCTCTTGAAGGGATTCGGTTCGGTGTCGAAAATCGCCGCGCCGTGGATGCCCAGCCAGCGGCCGACCGATTCCAGCGTCTCCGTGGCGGTGGATGGAATGTGCCCGCGGGAGTCGGGCGCGATGTTCAGCAGGAGATTGCCGCCCCTGCTGGCGACGTCGGAAAGGGTCAGCAGCACATCGCGCGGGGGCTTGCCTTTCTTGTCGCCGTAGTGGAAGCCGTAGCCGTTGTTCAACGGCAGCGACACCTCAAAGATGAAGCCGGGATAGGGACCCGGCGGCACGTAGCCCTCCGGGGTGAAGAAGTCGCCGTTCGAGTTTTCGAAACCGCCCCAGAAGCGGTTGTTCACCAGCGAATCCGGCTGATCGACCCGCCATGCGTCGAGAATACTACGACAACCCCAGTAGGAACCTTCCTTTCCTGACGAAGAGTAGTCCGCCCACAGAACGCCCAGCGGACCGTAGTTCGTGCCGAGTTCCCTCAGTTGGCCGTGGAGGTAGTCGCGGTAAGCCTGGGCGTCCGGATACTGCCAGTCCACCAGCGAGTAGTAGACGCCGGGGGTAATGCCCTCGCGCCGGAAGCTGGTGACAAATTCCCGGAACAGGTCGCGGCCGGGTGGAGAGATGTTGGTCGTGTGCGTGACCGGATTGTCCAGCGAGTAAGACTGGCTGCTGTTGAAAAGCGTGTAGCCTTCCGGCCCCTTGGCGGTGAAGACCGCGTAGCGCATGCCCGCTTCGGCGGCGAGCCGCGCCCACTCGTCGGTGCAGCCGGGCTCGGGGCGGAAGAGCGGCTTCAACTTATCCCCGTATTCCGGTTCGTCGATCGACGCCCAGGTGCGGAGATCGATCGAGTCGTTTTTCTCGTAAAGCTTCCCGACCGCGGGGTCGGGAGGCCAGTAGCCGCCCGCGGCGGAGTAGAGACCCAGATGGATGAACATCCCGAAGCGGGCGTCACGGAACCACTTCAGGCGCTTCTCATGATCGCCCTGCCAGCCGGCGGAGCCGGCAAAGGGAACATCTTCCGGATCCTCATCCTTGGCGGCCAGAACGGACCATGGGACGATCGAAAGAGCGAGCAGCGCGATGCGGAGCGGGATCATGGAATTACTGCCGCTGCTTGAAATATTTCATCACCGCCTGGGTCCTGGAGTGGACGTGAAGCTTCTCGTAGATGCGCCGTAGATGGGTGCGGACCGTGTCGATGCTGATGCCGAGCGAAGCGGAGATCTCCTTGTAGAGACAACCCTCCGCGAGCAGTGAGAGTATCTCCTCTTCACGCGGCGACAAGCGGCTCTCCGCCGCGAGCGTGCGGCTGGGCGGGGTGCGGAAGGACTCCACCACTTTCAGGGCGATGCTCGGCGACATCGGCGCGCCGCCGCGGTGGGTCTGGCGGACGGCATCGCACAGTTCCTCCGGCTGGAGACGCTTCAGCAGATAGCCGGAAGCCCCGGCGCGCAGGGCTTCGAAGATGAGATCGCTTTCCTCATACATGGTCAGGACCAGCATGTGGAGTTTTGGAAAGCGCTGCTTGAGGAGCAGGATCAGTTCGACGCCACCCATGCCCGGCAGGCGCAGATCGACGACGAGTACTTCCGGCGTGCGGGAAGGCAGGGACTGGAGGGCGGCCTCCGCGGAGGGGAAGACATCCAGGACCAGCATGTCATCCTGGGAATTGAAGAGTTCCCTGAGCTCGTGGGCCAGGGCGCTGTTGTCTTCCACGAGACTGATGACGAGAGGTTTCATGAGGGTTTTTTGAGAGGGATGAAGAACTCGACCCGCGTGCCGAAGCCACCGGGTGAGGAGAAAGTGCAAAGGCCGCCGAGTTCCGCGATACGGCTCTTCATGTTGACCAGGCCGTCCTGGAGAAGCGGGTCGGAATCTCCGTCGATGCCCGTGCCGTCGTCGGTCACGCTCACCTCCAGACATTTGCCGGTGGATTTCAGGGTAACGGTTACGCGGGTGGCACCGGCATGTTTCACCACGTTTTGCAGGGCCTCCTTGAAAGCCATGAGGAGAGGGTGGCGGATGGAGAATGGGACGACGGCACTGCGGTCGTGCGGCACGACATCGAAGCGGCAGGAAAGATTCGCAGCGGTCAGGAACTCCGTGGCGTAGTGACCGATGTAGTCGATGAGGCTGCCGAGCGTATCATGCTTCGGGTTGACCGCCCAGACAATCTGATCGAGCGAGCCGACGGTCTCACGTGCCGCGGCGGCCATGCGGGTGAGGATGTCGGAGCGGCCGGCTTCCGGCGACCGCTTCACCCGGTCGGCAAGCAGCGCAAGATGGGTCAGCCGGGCGCCCACGTCGTCATGCATGTCGCGAGCGATGCGCAGGCGGTCCTGCTCCAGCGCGCGGGTCGCCTGGGCGCGCTCCAGTTTCCGCTGCAGCTTGATGACCGAGTGACGCCAGCGCAGCCCCACCACAACCGCTGTGACCGAAACGAGCAGGGTGGCGATGCGCAGCGGGCGCTGCCACCAGGGCCGCGGAATCACGAAGCGATGCGTCGTGATCGATTTGTTCCAGATGCCATCGGTATGGCGGGCCTGGAACTCGACCGGATAAGTGCCGGGTTGATTGCAGGGGATCAGGACCACTTCACCAGGCTTGGCCTCAACCCATTTCCCGTCGCCACCAGGACGCCGCCAACGATAGGTCTGGAGCTCCGGGACCGGATCCAGCGCACTGGGAACGATGGAAAATCCGACGCTGCGGGCATCCGGCGGCAGATCGCCCGCCGCACTGGCCGGCCTGCCGTCCGCGCTGATGGACGCCAGCTCCGGCTGGAGATCAGGGTAGACTTCGACCTCCCCCACCTGAGGGCAATAGTGATTCTCCGTCGGATTGACGATGCGGATGAAGCGCCCGGCAAAACGAGCGCCCTCTCCATCCGAGCCCACCAGCGTGTCGCTGCCTCCAGGAGGAACGTAAGCCCCATCGCGATGCGGGCGCACACGCCAGAGAACCTCACCGGGTTGACCGCCTTTGTCGTCGAGCAGTTGCACCTCATAGTCGCTCAGCCGCGTTGCCGCCATTCCGTCGAGACGGGAAAGGAGCACGATGTGGTCGAGGGCGCGCACCCCGCCGAGATCGATTTCGAAGTAGAAATTGTGCGCAGGGGTGTCGTCGTTCGGATGGGAAAAGGTGGCGGGAAAGCCGTCCGTGAGGAGGCTGGGAGGGAGAGCCGGGAGAGTCGGGCCAGGCGTGCGGACCGGGCGGCCAAGTGCGATATTGGTGGAACGGAAGGGATCCGACTGGACCTGGAATTCATTGATCACGCAGCTCCCGGAACTGCTGCGGCCGATGGTCTTCTGGCCGCTGATGTGGCTCGACTCGACCGCGATGAGCCGCAGGCGGAAGCCGGTGACCTCCGTGAGGGGCGAGGTGGCGCGAATCATCAGAATCGTGCTCGGCTTGCCTCCGGCCAAGGCGACGCTGCTGCCTTGGATGGTTGCCGCGCCGGACGAAATCGCGAAGGCGTCGGTCGTCACCACGCCGGGCTTCAGCTCATTCCAGTTCGACTCCTTGGAAGGCTTGGGATCCGAGGTCACGGAAATCTCGATCTCCGCAGGATAGGCATACGGCTCGGTGGAAACGTGCCAGGTGGTGAACTGGAAAACCTGGGCCGAGACCGGAGCCTCCGTGGCGAAGATGATCACCTGGTCGTGGAACTGAGCGCGCTCCATGTCGAGGCCATTGCCCGGTCCGGTTTTGCCATCGACCAGTTCGGAAAGACTGTGGCCGAAGTTCATGTGATCCGCCTCGACAACCTTCAACGAGAGCAAGGGCGAACTCATCAGAATGCCCGGCAAAAGAAAACAGAAGATGGTGAGGGTCAGTTTCATCCAATGAGGACGGAATCAACGGGGAGACACCATCCTCTGCCGGCTGGAAAAATTACGCAATGGTTCTTGAGCGGACCGGTCATTTCCTCCGCCGCTTCTAGAGGCTCGTCCCGGCGCCGGGAAAATGCGGCTGCAAACGCCCATCACCCCTCAAACAAATATGAGGGGACCGGGCGTGCAGGCATGCCATAACTTCCCTCTTGCATTGATCTTCAAGTTTACATAATTTTCAACGGCTTATCCCAAGAAAACCATGAGTGCTTTCACCCTGCGCCTCTCCAGAGCCGCCACCCTCATCGGCCTTGCTCTCGTGGCGCCGCTGTCCGGGGCCTCGTTCGTGAATACCACGATCACGTTCAATGAACCGGCCTTTCCGACTTCGAACACTCCGGTGTCCGGGAACCAGAGTTACAATGTTCTGAACGACTCGACGGGAGCCATCATCTCAACGGCCGGGGAGCTGGCGGGGCTGACCGGCGACAGTGCCGATCTGTTCATGAATTTCCAAAGCACGGCGGGTCCCCTTGGCTCCGCGTCCTGGCAGTGGCAACCCACCTCGACCGGCCGGTTCACCGCCAGCCATTCCTATGCCGGAGCCGTGGGCGTGAACAACCCGGGAAGTCTCACCTCCAACTCCGTGACGCTTACTTTCGGCTCCCACGTTTCAGTCATCGATCTGAGCTTGCACGGCCTGAGCTTCAATACAGCCGGCATCGCCTGGGAGTACAGCGTCATCGAGTTTCTCCGTCCCGACGGGAGTTCGTTTTCAGCCGCTCCGACGATCGGGAGCTATCTCAGTCAGGCGTCGATCAATGGCAGCCCCTCGACGGGTTGGTATGTGATCGATAGCAGAGGTACGGTTGCCGGCGTGGGCGGCAGTTCGACGACCGCCGGGACCAGCGGGTCGAACGACAACCTCGCGGGAGCGGGACTTGGCTATGCCAATGTCGGCCTCGCTCCTGGCACCGCCATCGGTGGCGTACGCATCACCACCTTCCTTGAGGATGTCCGGGGCACGGCCAACGGCGCTACCAACTTCACCTCCAGCTTCACCGATTTCACCTTTTCCGGAGCCGTCGTCCCGGAGCCCGCTCCGGCGCTGATTTGTGCGGTCGCAGGGGGATTGTTCCTGCTTGGACGGTCGCGGCGGCCATGACGCCGGCTCCCGAGCCGGCCGCTAGGGATGGCTAAGTCCGAACTCCTTTTCCAGCGTCTTGAAAAGAACTTCACGGGTCCGCATCACCCCGTGGATGACGGTGTCGCCACCGAGGAGGAGCTTCGGCATCACGAAGTTCGGCCGGGCATTTCCGCCCTGGGTCAGCGTCTTGTAGTCGGCGAAATCGGCGGCGAGGACCTCATCGATCCAAGGGTCTTTCAAGGCGGCGTCGGACAGAGGCTTGCCAAGCAGCGGGCGGACGAGGGCAAGAGCCGCAGCGGGATCAAGTACCGGCCGGCGGAACAGGGCGTCATGGACCGCGGGAAAAGAAGCCGGATCGGTGCGCCAGCAGGCGAGGGCCAGCCGAGCCAGTTCGCAGGCATGGGCGTGATCCTTCACGTTCGTCTGGTTGGCTGGGATGTTCGGATTGCAGGCGCGGTTGATGGGACAGGGCAGCAGGACGATGCAAAGCTGGCCGGAGTATCTCTCCATGGCGGCGGAAAGATCCTCAGACGTGTCGCGGCAGGAATCACAGGCATAGTCAAAGTAGTCGACCATCACGTGCGGAGCCTGCGGATTGCCCAGATGGGGGAGTCCATCAATCCGGATCGACTTGCCCTTGAGGAAAGTCACCAGGCGGCCGGCGCCACGCTCATGGACCGGCAGCGAGCCGTCTTCGTGAACCTCCTTTCTCACCTCCACGATGGTCTCGAGATGGGTATCCGGGACCGGGCCAAAAATCTGACCGGCGATGAGCACCGCCAGACCGGCGGCTCCTGAGAGCCACCCGATCCGCGCACTGGGACCGGCGGGCAGAAGAAAGATGAGAACACCGCAGGCCAGGCCGATGAGATGCGCGCCGAGGCACCAGGGACAGAACTGATGCAGATCGAAAATCTGCAGTCCGCCGAACCAGAGCGGAGCAACGAGGAGGGAAACGCCCAGGGTGGTCAGCGCCGCCCCGCGCGGAAAGAAGGTGAAGACCAGCACCGCTGCATAGAGCAGCAGTGAAATCACTGCCACCGGGACGCCGAACCACTGCGACCAGCGGGACCCCAGCACGTTCGCGCAGCCGCCGGCCGCGCCGCAGCCGTGCAGATAGGTCACTGAGCCGCTCGCTTTCTGATAGACCAGAAACGCGCTGAGTGCGAGCCCGGCGAATGCAAGCATGCGCAGAAGCAGGAGCCGGCCGCTGTTGGAAACCGCCGGGGTCGGAGACGTGGAAGTCATGGGTTGAAAAAGAAGCTGCCTCCCGGCCAGAGAGACCGGAAGGCAGCCAAGCTAATGCAATTCCCGGGGGCCGATCAAGGGACCAGAACTATCCTGTAGAAGGCTTTGCTCGCCGGTGGAGCCGCGTCCGAAACGGTCTGCGTCACCGAGGTCGCCGTGAAGGCGCCACCGGAGACATCCGTAAAGGTCACCAGATCCGTCGAGCGAACCAGCTTGTAGTTCTTCGTCGCGGCCAGGCCGGTCACGGTCACCTTGAAGGCGCCGCCATCGAACACTGAGGACGTGATCTTCAGGTCGGTCCCGGGGACGACACCGGTCACGTCGCGAAGCATCAGGGCATTGTACTGCGCTCCCACGCTATAACCCATGTAGATGGGCTGCACGGTGTGCTGCGCGGTGAAGGTGCCGATGACGTACTGGGCAGGAACCACGGGGGTGACCAGATAGGGAGAACCGGAGTTCAGATTCACAGCGGGCGTCGTGACATCCGTGCCAAAGCTACCGGGGCGGCCGGCGAAATCCGTCCGGTTGTCGACGTACCAGATCTGCAGTTGATACTGGTGGCCCACGATCAGGTTATTGAACGGCAGGAGTTCGGTGCGGTACGAGTAGGTGCCGGAGGCCAGCAGTGTTTCGTAGTCGGCGTCGTGACCGCGGTCCAGCGGGTCGAAGCCATTGAAGCGCGCCCAGATCGACGGCCCGGGCGTGAAGGTCAGCGGGCTGCCGCCGTCATTGAGGGCATTGATCTTGACCGGCGTATCCCCACCGGTCCAGGCAAGCACCCGGGTGCCTGCGGTGGAAATATCGGTGACGTTGCCGGTGATGTTCTGAGGGGCGCCCCAGGTGATCGCATCGAAGGTCGATGGGACCGAGGCGAGATCGTTTGGATCCGTGCCGTAGGCGACTTCAAGGCCATCGGTGAAGCCATCACCATCGCTATCCTTCGAGAGAGGATTGGTGAAAAGCGTGTTGAACTCCTGGCCGTCCGGAACTCCGTCTGCATCGCTGTCAGCTTCCACCGGATTCAGACCGTTGGCAATTTCATCGGCATCGGTGATGCCGTCGCCGTCGGTATCGGTCGCCGGGTTGACGGCGCTCGTGATGCGAAGCACATAGGCGTTCATCCCGGCGACGTCGCCATTCGGGTTGCTGGCGGATGGAGACCCCTGTGCATAGACGGTCTGCGTGTGGGTGGCATCGGCGACGAAAGTCCCGATCACGTAGGGACTGGTATTCATCACGAAGGTGGGCGTCTCGTGGCCCACCCCGGAGGTATCGCTGTCACTCCATTTCTGAATCCGCTCTTTGCAACAGTCACGGTTATCGGAGGCGAAGAGCTGGACCTGGTAAGTGGCGCCGGGAATCAGTCCCTGAAAGGTGATGGAGGTCACCTTGTGGTCACCCCAGTAGGCAAAGCCATCGAGAATCGAATCGAAGTTGGGATCGATCGCGCCGGGCGGCTTGAAGATATCGCCGGTGGAGTAGTCGTTGAAGCCGTTGGTGATGACCGGATGCTGCTCGAGGAGCAGGGTCTGCGGCTGGCGATCGAAACGGATCGTCTCGCTGCCCACGAAAATCGGGCCCGACGTGTCATTCCCCCAGTGACCGGCATTCACGAGGGTCCCGGTGAGGGAGATGGAGTTTTCGTCGACGGTGGGAGTGGGACCGGTGGTCCAGGTAACGGGAGCGGCGTGGGCCGCGCAGACCAGGGCGCAAAGGCCGAGGAGCGGTGCTATTGGGTTTCTCATAGGGATTGGGGATTTGAGTCACGCATCGGTTCTTGGACCGGACGGTGGAAGTGGTTTTTGGAG
>JAQGPE010000241.1 GCA_028293225.1 Akkermansiaceae bacterium
ACACCATTGCCTACGACCCGACCTCATCGGTGCGCGAGTCGATTCACGAAGTGGAGAAGACGCTCTTCGAGGCCATCATCCTCGTGGTGATCGTCGTGCTCGTCTTTCTCCAGAACTGGCGCGCGAGCCTCATCCCGCTCATCGCCATCCCGGTTTCGCTGATCGGGACTTTCGCCGCGATGCAGATCTTCGGCTTCTCGCTGAACAACCTGTCGCTGTTCGGACTCGTGCTCGCGATCGGCATCGTGGTCGATGACGCGATCGTCGTCGTGGAAAACATCGAGCACCATATCGCGCACGGGCTCGCCCCCCGCGACGCGGCGCGCAAAGCGATGGATGAGGTGAGCGGGCCGGTGGTGGCGGTGGCCCTGGTCCTCTGCGCGGTCTTCGTGCCGACGGCTTTCATGACCGGCATCACGGGCCAATTCTTTCGGCAATTCGCACTGACCATTGCGGTGTCCACGGCCATTTCGGCCTTGAATTCGCTGACCCTCTCGCCCGCGCTGGGTGCGCTTCTGCTGAAGTCGCCGGTGGCAAAAAAGGATTGGTTCCAGAAGCTGATCGACGGCTTGTTGGGATGGTTCTTCCGCGGTTTCAACCGCGTGTTCGAATGGAGCACGAAAGCCTACGGTCGAACGGTGGGACGGCTGACCCGCGTGGCCGCACTGGTCCTCCTGGTCTACGTCGGCTTGCTGGGACTGACCTTCATGGGCTTCAAGGCCGTCCCCGGCGGATTCCTCCCGACCCAGGATCGCGGATACGCGGTCAGCTTCTGCCAACTGCCTGATGCGGCATCGCTGGACCGGACCCAGGCGGTGATCGACAAGATGGGGAAGATCGCGCTGGAGACGCCCGGCGTGCTCGCGAGCATGGAGATCGCGGGCTTCAACCTCTTCGGTGGGTTCCAGTCCAACACCGGAGCAGTCTTCGTCACCTTCAAGGAATTCTCGGAACGCAAGGGGGCGGACGAGAGCATGGCCGCCATCCTGGGCAAGCTGAACCGGCGCTTTCGGGCCGAGATTCCGGAGGCCTTCACCGGCGTCTTTCCGCCGCCGCCTGTGGCGGGCATCGGGAACGCCGGCGGGTACAAGTTGCAGATCCAGGACCGCGGCGGCGCCGGGCTCGACGAACTGCAGAACCAGGCGACGAACCTGATGATGAAGGCGAACCAGACGCCGGGGATCGCAGGCAACCTGACGACGTTCCGGGCCAACGTGCCGCAGCTCTGGCTGGACGTGGACCGCGTGAAAGCGAAGAGCATGAACGTGCCGCTCGATAACATCTTCGGGACCCTCCAGACCTACCTGGGATCGAGCTACGTCAACGACTTGAGCCTCTATGGCAGGACCTATCGCGTGATGGCGCAGGCGGACGCCCAGTTCCGCCTGGGACCGGACGACATCCGGCAGTTGAAGACACGCAATGCCGCTGGCGGCATGGTGCCACTGGGCTCCGTGGCGAGCGTGCGGGAAATCAGCGGGGCGGATAAAGTGGTGCATTACAATCTCTTCCCGGCGGCGGACCTCAGCGGCGCACCGGCTCCCGGTTACAGCACGGGCCAGGCGCTCGCGGCGGTGGATAAGCTGGCCAAGGAAACCCTGCCGACGAGCTTCACCACCGAGTGGACCGAGATGGCGCTGCAGGAAAAGCTGGCCGGGAATAGCGCGCTCTACATTTTTCCGCTCTGCGTGCTGCTCGTCTTTCTCGTCCTCGCGGCGCAGTACGAAAGCTGGGCGCTGCCGCTGGCCATTATTCTCATCGTCCCGATGTGCCTGCTCAGTGCGATCGGCGGCGTCTGGCTGCGGAACATGGACAACAACGTCTTCACCCAGATCGGCTTCGTCGTGCTGGTCGGGCTGGCGTGCAAGAACGCGATCCTGATCGTCGAGTTCGCGAAGCAGATCCAGGATCGCGACGGAAAGAGCCGCTACGAAGCGGCGGTCGAAGCCTGCCGTCTGCGGCTGCGCCCTATCCTCATGACGAGCTTCGCTTTCATCCTTGGCGTGTTGCCGCTCGTCGTCGGCCAAGGCGCCGGCGCGGAAATGCGGCAGGCGCTCGGGACGGCGGT
Source organism: Akkermansiaceae bacterium (assembly GCA_028293225.1). GTDB lineage: Bacteria > Verrucomicrobiota > Verrucomicrobiia > Verrucomicrobiales > Akkermansiaceae > Haloferula. The sequence continues at coordinate 2,069 of JAQGPE010000241.1, forward strand.
GTTCTTCGGCATGATCGGAGTAACGGCGTTTGGCCTCTTTCTCACGCCGGTCTTCTACGTTGTCATCATGTGGCTCAAGGAGAGGAACGCTGTGCGGCCGAACCCTGACCTTCCCCCTAAAACGTTGGAAGTGATCCAGGGGGAGAAAGGGGCTAGTCAACAGCATTGGGAGTAACAACACTCATTGCACGAGGCACTTAGCGTGGTTGTGAGCGGTTTGTGAAAGCGGCAGACTGGCCCAGTGCGGCGGAGCCGCAAACGTATGGAGTTCCGCCTTCAGGCCGCCTGAAGGCGGGACTCCAAACCTCACTCCGAATCGCTGCGCCGCTAATGCGTGTCTCACACGTATGTCCGTGAAATCTTTCCGAAAAAACAAGAAAGCAGAAGGCAGTTGTACAGGGCCCTCAGAGCGCGGCCACCGCTTCATCCGTGGCCTCACCGAGGACGGCCAGACCTTCCACCATCGCCTCCAGCGGGATGGTCAGCGGGGGGGCGATCTTGACCGTCTGGCCCCACGCGCCGACGGGGGCGAAGAAGAGCAACCCCTTATGAAAGCAGCGCTCGATGATGCTGTGCGCGAGGTCGTGGTCGGGCTCTTTTTTGCCGCGCAGCAGGGTCTGCATGCCGGCGACCAGGCCGTGCGCGCTGACGTGGCCGATCACCTCAGGATGGCGCGCCTGGATTTCCTTCAGGCCGCGCAGGAGGACCGGCTCCAGCGCCGCAGCGTTGGCGCTCAGGTTTTCGCGGATGATCTTTTGCACGCTGGCCAGCGCGGCGGCGCAGCAGACGGGGTTGCCGGTGTGCGTGCTGGTCATCG
>JAQGPE010000812.1 GCA_028293225.1 Akkermansiaceae bacterium
TTGCCACGGTGGAGGGGCTGGGCAAGGTCAGTCTGCTGGAGCGCCGGACCTCGCTGAACACGCCGTCGGCCTATCCGGCGGACCGTTGGGCGGCGACGCTGAATGCCGCGGTGAAACTGGACAACAATCTGCGTCTCACCTCCACCACCGGCCTGCAACGCCTGGATCTGGAGCAGTTGCTGGACTTCGACTCCACCGCGCTGCTGCGCTGGTATGTGAAGGGCTACTCCGACGAGTCGCGGTTCACCCAGCAGTTCACGATCGGCGACAGCGATGCCGGCTGGCTGCTGGGCGCCTACTATGAAAATAGTCATTACGGCATCGGCAACAGCGGGGTCGGGCTGGCGCAGCCGCCGCGGGGCATTCCCTTTGACAACAAGGAGAGCGAGGATGTGCAGGTCGCGGCGCTATACGGCCGCTTTGATCGCGAGGTCTTGCCGCATTTCCGGCTGCAGGGCGGGTTGCGGCTGAACTATGAGGAACGGGATTTCATCTCGTCTTCGAAGATCGGGCTGTTCCCGCGCCGGACCAGTGAGCCATCGACTTCCGACACGGATTTCCTGCCCCAGGTGGGCGTGCTGTGGCAGCCGGATGACAAGAACCAGGTGGGTCTGCAACTGGCGCGCGGCTACCGCGGCGGTGGCGTGGCTGAGGCCGGGGTTCTGGGGATTGCGAAGGCTTATGATCCGGAGTACTCGTGGGATCTGGAGCTGAATGGGAAGACCAAGCCGGTGGAGAGCCTGCAACTTTCCTCCGCGCTCTATTACTCGTGGGTCCGGGATCAGCAGGTGGCCTATAATGTGCCGGGCGGCGTGCCGAACATCGATCAGCTGGTCACGAATGGAGACAAGGCGACGCGCTATGGTGCGGAGCTGGAAGCGCGCTGGACGCCGGTCGAGTCGCTGGCTTTCCACACCGCGGTCGGTTGGAGCCACACGGAGTTCGACGATCTGACGCTGAATGGCGTGAACCGCTCCGGGCTGGCTTTCCCGAATGCGCCGGAATGGACCGCGAGCATCGGGGCGGACTATCATCACAAGAGCGGGGTCTTCGGCTCGGTGCTCTTTTCATGGGCGGACAGTACCTACTCCCTGCCTAGCAGTCCGGTGAAAACGGCGCTGGAGTCGCGGCAGCTGCTGTCGGCGAAGATCGGGTATGCTTGGGAAAAGGCGAACGTGTATGTCTTCGGCTCGAACCTGCTGGATGATACCTATGCGCTGTCGCGGATCGATAATACCGCGCTGGGTCTGCCGGTGGGTGGCAAGGTCGGTCCGCCCCGGATGTTCGGGGTCGGGTGTGAGGTGAAGTGGTGATGATGTTTTTCCTACAGTGTTGCTAGACGCCTGTCGAAGGTGGCTGATGCGTCCCGCTTCAGCACCGAAAGGCTCCCGGCCGCAGGCCGCACTTCCTCTTCCAGTAGTGGGCAGCAGCCTCTCATCCTTCAATGATCCAGCAGCCTGCGGCTGTGAGCTTCTAGTACTGAAGCGGGACGCATCAGCCACCTTCGACAGGCGTCCGGCAATACTTGTCCGACTGTGGCACTTCTGGAAATAAAGCGGCGAACTTCTGTTACGACACTGTCATGCAGGTGGCGGGATTGTCAGATTGATGGACTGGTTTTCTAGTACTGCATTTATGGTATCGAGGAGCGAAGGCTGCTTTCACGTGGTGGATTCCGGGGTGTTTTCGGATGCGCTGAATGACTGGCTGTTAGTGTTTTAAGCGATGCGAAAGACCGCTGTCCGCGTGGGCTTTTGTGAGGCTGAAAACGAAGTTGAAAATGCGCATATCATTGTGCCGGAACTGTCGCGGCGGCATTCTTTGAGAGGGTTCGTCAGGTTCTAGGTTCGATTGTCATCCATAGGACGACTCGAAACTAACCACTCCGATGATACCCACACTCCTCCTGCCTCTCCTGCCTCTCCTGCGTCCCCAGCGGACGCTCTTCGCACTGACCGCCCTGGCCTCCCTCACTCCTGTGGCGATGGCCGTGCCGAAGGTGGTGCTGCTTTCCCTCGATGGCGCCAACCCCGCGATCCTCGCTCCGTATGTGGCGAACGGTGATCTGGCTCCCGGCACCGGCATGCTGTTGCTCGAGTCGAAGGGCGTGAAGGCCACGCGCAACAACACGATCAATCCCTCCCTGACGGCAGCCGCGCACGTGGCGATCGCGACCGGCTCCAACGCGGCGACAAACGACGTCGTGTCGAATTCCTACCAGCTGCTGGCGAGCCCGTTCAATGGCGCCCCGGCCAGTGGCTTCGGCGGCCCGATCGGCGGCTACTCGATCGACGGTCCGATGGAGAGCGTCTTCCCGACCGCCGAGCCACTGTGGATCGGCCTGCGGGCGGGCGGCAAGAAAGTGGCGACCGCGACCTGGCCCGGCGGCGATGGGGTGAATGTCACCATTCCCGGCCTGACCGGCACCCCGGGGTCGGCGACGAATCCGATCGTCCAGTCCGCGTCCAAACGCACGGTCGATTACACGGTGCCTTTCGGCTCCTCGATGGCGCCTTTCCAGAAGGGCTTCAACCTGACGGCCGCGGCCTTTTCGCCGGCTCCGGCTGCGACGATCGATCAACTCACCGCTGCCGGAAAGGCCTTCTTCGGCACGGTGATGCAGACCTCGCTGGAGAGCTTCACCAGCGGCGGCGTGACCTACGACATCAAGGCCGTGGTCTATGACTCGAGCAACGATTCGCAGGTCAACTACGACACGGTGG
>JAQGPE010000243.1 GCA_028293225.1 Akkermansiaceae bacterium
CGCTGCCGTACCTCGGCGCGGTGAAGGTGGACGACCCCATCTACCAGGCCACCCGCAAGTTCCTGCTTTCGAAGAGCAACCCCTACTACTGCGTCGGCACCGCCGCCAGCGGCATGGGCGGTCCGCACGTCGGCGTCGACATGATCTGGCCGCTCGGCCTCATCATGGAAGGCCTGACCGCCACCGACGACTCCGAGATCAAGAAGTGCCTGGACTTCCTCCAGAAAAACCATGCCGGCACCGGCTTCATCCACGAAGCCTTCCACAAGGACGACGCGAAGAAGTTCACCCGCTCCTGGTTCGCCTGGGCCAACACCATCTTCGGTGAACTGGTCCTGAAGACCTACCACGAGCGCCCGGCCCTGCTGGGCTGATCGATCGTTCCCGAACGCATCTCAGCGCTTTCAAGGAAACGGCCGTCTCCCCTCCCGGGAAGACGGCCGTCTTGTCAATTGGTTCAGCCGGATCTCAGTTCGGATCGATGAACCGCCACTGTTGATCCTGCGTGCCGCTGTAGGTGCCCAGCTGCGTCGCCGTGCCGTCCACGTACTGATTGTCGGCGCCGGGCACGTCCAGGGCGCGGGCGGTGGTGAACTGCGGGGTGAAGCGCAGCCAGTTGCCGTCGATCCGGCTGAAGGCCCAGTGCTGGGCGGCGCTGTCATTCCATGTCCACTGGCGGATCAGCGCGCCGTCCGTGTCGGAGGCGTTCGCCACCTCCAGGGCCAGCCCGGTGGCGCTGGTCGGGGTGATCCGCAGGTAGCCGCCGGTCGCCGCGCTCAGCGTCCACTTCTGATTGCTGCCGGTGTTCCACTGGTTGAGCTTGATCGCCGCGCCGGACGCGGTGCTGGCGGTGTAGACGTCCAGCACCTGGCCCTGCGCGTGCCGCGGCGTGATACGGTAAGTCCCGTAGGTCATGCTCATCAGCTCCGGATACCACTCCTGAGAGGGGCCGCCGTTGAAACCCCATTGGTGGACGTCATTCGCCGAGCCGGAGTCCATGTCGAGAAGCTTGCCCTCCGTGCCCTTGCGGGCAAAGAGCATGTAGCCGCTCGGGTTCAGGGTGCCGTACCACTTCTGCGCGTCGGAGCCGTTGCCGGTGTGCTGGACAATGTCGGCTCCATCCGTGTTCAGCGCACCGTAGACGTCCAGCCACTTGTCAGTGCCCTTGTGGTTCATGCTGTACGTACCGTCGGCATTCCGCCAGATCACCCACTGCTGGCCATCGGTCACGACCGCTGATTCCATGGTCACGGGCAGCGCGTTGGTGTTGCTGTTCCCCGGCACGGCCAGATACAAGCCGGTCTGGCGGTTCTTCAGGCGATACACGCCGCCGCTCACCAGCGGCCGGTAGGCGCCGGTGTTGCGCGGGCCGAAGGTGATTTGCACATCGGCATAGTGGTTCGGGTTGGTCCCGCCCACGGCCACCGTGCGGATCGTCAGGTCGGCGGCGGCATCGTACCAGCTCTGGCCGTTCGCCAGCGGGGCATTGTCACGGTTGTCGTCGCCGGGGTTGTTGATGTCCAGCAGGTGCGTGTCGGAGTAGCGCCACGAGGACACCGCGTAGACCTGCACGCCGTTGTTGAAGTTCGTCTGCGCCACCGGATCGCCATGGATGGAGATCCAGTAGCTGAACTCCTGGTCGCGGCCGATCTTCAGCGCCAGGGTCCGGTTCAGAGCCGTCGCGCCATCGTGCTGATACACGCGGTAGGTGCCGTTGGCCGTCACGCTCTGCACGGCATCGTCCGGCAGCCAGCTGCAGATGTTCTTATAGTAGGGGTTGAAGCTGTTGTACTGGTTCGCCCCATACGCATTGCCCATCGGGTCGGCGGCATCGCCATACTCGCGATGTTGCTTGGCGGTGGAAATCGGATTTCCATCCGTGGCGTACCACGAGTTCGCATGCGGCAGCCAGAAGGTGTGGCCGTATTCATGCAGCGTCACCTCCACCTGGAAATAGCCGTTGAGGAAGATGTAGCCACCCCATGCCAGGCCGGCCGCCCCCGTGTTGTAGCTTTCGTGCGCTACGATCAGCTGCGCGTAGTTCGACAGGTTGTAGCCCGCGGCGACGGCGGCCGCCTTGGCGTCCGTGATCCAGCGGTTGCAGTCATACGCTGAGCCCAGCGGATTGCCGACGTAGTAGGTCTTCGGCTGCGGCAGGGTCATCAGGTTGGTGACATCCGCGGCATTCAGCCAGGTCTGGTTGTAGGAGATCCGCCGCATGCGCGTGTCGAATCCGCCGGCGCCGAAGAACATGTTGTTGAAGTCGGTCGGCGAGCCGTTCGCCGGGTAGGCTCCGTCGCTGGCCTGCACGCGCATGACCAGGATGTTCTTGCCGCCATGGGTGATGCTGCTCGGCGGCTTGCCGATGTAGCCGGCCGATCCCGCCGAGCCACTGTCGCCCAACGCCTGGGGCTTCGGCATGCACAGGGCATGCAGGCCCATCTCCGCGATGGTCTTTCCCGTCGGCTGGGCCTGCTTTTCACCGGCCACGATCGCCGCTTCCACATTGGTCACGTGGTCCGGTTCGCAGGTCTGGTAAATCTCCGGCCCCACCTGGAAGACGGTCTCGTTACCCTTTGGCACCGTCCCCGCGCCTGCGGTCGCCACGGTCTTGTTGGACACCGGACAGGCCTCGTTCACCACGGAGCCGGCCAGCTTCTCGCCCTCCTCCAGCATCCGCACCGGACTGTCGAGCACCGCCATTTTTCCGGCCACTGCGATCCCGTGCAGCGGGGCGTCCAGAGCATACGGCACATTCGTCAGGTCGCCGTAACGGTGGGCCTCGTAGAAGGTTCCGTCGATCGCCGCCCGGTCGCTTGGCTCGATCGGGCCGCCGCCCGGCACGGCCATCGCGTTCATCACCGAGATGTCGCCATAGGCATCCACGCGGCGCTCCAGTTTTGCCTGCACCCCATCCGGCAGCTGCCCGCGCACCGCCAGCGGCAGCGCATTGGCCAGAGCGGTTCTCGGATCGCTCACGATCTGGGCCAGCAGAGCTTCACGCCGGGCTTCCGCCAGCTTCACGCCCTCGTTCTCCAGCTTGCTGCGTTCACTCCCGGAGGCCGCCAGATAGCGGTCGGTCCAGGCGGAGAAGTCCGCCATCGCCGGGGTCTTGTCATTCTTCCAGCCACTGCCGATCACTTCGCGCTCCGGCACCATCGCGGGCGCCAGCGGTCCGTTAGGATCGGCGGAAAGTGCGGACACGGCGTTCATGCCGAGCTCCACGCGCCGCGCGATCAGCCCGGCTTCCGTCTCCGGTCCGTTGCTGGCGGTCTGCTCCCGCAGAACTGGCGGCGCATTTTCACCGGCCTTCAGCTTCGACTCCTTGTGATTCACCACCGTTAGCAGGGCGGTGGCAAGCAGGCAGGCGAGCCCCGCTCCGATCCAAATGGGGCGGCGGGAAGGAGTGCCGCGCCCGTCATCAGGGTCTTTGGTCATTGATTTGGTTTTTTGTAAGGGTTCGGACCGTTGCGCCATCCGGCGTTTTCCCCGCCGGATCACACATCTCCCATCATTCCATGGTCCCCGGAAATGATGTTGATCATCAGCAAGCTGTGGGCAACAGACGGCTCGATGCAATCAACCCATCGTTGTATCGGAGACATTGGAAAGATCACTCCCTTTCCATCCCGTGATGACGACATTCGATGGGGTAACGGTGACATGAAGTACTAGAAACATCGTCAGCGTGTCTGCTTTTGCCACCCATGTGTCCGGTTTTGCCCCGGCTCTAACGGATGTCACCTTTTCCTGTCTCGTTTGAGCGATCCGTCCGCTCTGCGAATGAAACGCCCCTCTCATGCCGTAGTGGTGGCTGGACCCAAAAACCCAGGACCCGCTCATGAACCCCCGCCTCATCCTTCTGGCGCTGCTCTCTTTCGCGCCCCTCAGCGCCGCACCCGTTTCTCTCTTCAATGGCAGGACTCTCACCGGCTGGGAGATGCCTGCGGGAGAGGAAAAGTGGTGGCGTGTGCAGGACGGGGCGATCACCGGCGGCCTGCCCGATCAGACCGTTCCGTCCAATCTCTTTCTGGCCACCGCACGCGAATATCGGAATTTCGACCTGCGCCTGAAGCTTCGCCTCGGGAAGGGCGAAGGCTTCATCAACTCCGGCATCCAGGTCCGTAGCATCCGCGAGCCGGGACAGTCGGCGATGAAGGGCTACCAGGTCGACGCCGGCATCGGTTACTGGGGCGACTTGTACGATGAACATCGTCGCGAGGCGAAGATCGCCGGAGCCGTGGATCAGCCCGCGATCGAGCGGGTGGTGAAGCCGTGGGAGTGGAATGAGTACCGCATCCTCTGTGAAGGCCGCCGCATCCGCTCCTGGATCAATGGCGTCCCGGCGCTCGACTATACCGAACGGGACAGCGCCATCCCACTGGATGGAAAGATCGCCGTGCAGGTCCACGCCGGCGGGAAATGCCAGGTGGAAATGAAGGACATCACCCTGGACGAACTCCCGGATACGCCCGGTGCGCCGTCCTGGCAGCAGCCTGCTCCTCCCGTCATCCCGGCGCCCGATCCGGCCAATGCCGTGGTGCTCGACCCTGCCCGGGAACTCGCGAGTTTTCACCTGCGCCCCGGCTTCGTCGCGGAGCTGGTCGCTTCGGAAGCCCAGGGCGTGGGCAAGCCGGTCACCATGGCCTGGGACGCCCGCGGCCGGATGTGGACCATGACCGCCTTCGAATATCCGCTGGATGGCAACGAGAACCCCGCCGCAGCCGCTGCCCTCTACGAGCGCGGCGGCCGGGACAAGGCGTTGATCTTCGACGATCCCTCCGCGCCTCTGCCACTGACGCCGCGACCTTTCGCCGAGGGCTTGGCCATCCCGCTCGGGTTGCTGCCCGATCTCGACGGCCAGGGGGCGCTGATCCACTACGGCTCCCAGATCCGCCACTATGTGGATAGTAATGGGGACGGGAAAGCCGATCGCTACGAGGTCGTGCTGGACGGCTTCGGCACCCAGGACTCGCACCTCATGCCGCACCAGTTCGAGCGCGCCCCCGGCGGCTGGATTTATGTGGCGCAGGGCCTCTTCAATGCCTCGCAGGTTCGCCGTCCGGACGGCTTGCCGTTTCCGGATGGCTCGGCCACCAGGAATTTCGAAGCCTGCAAGCTTGCCCGTTTCCGCCCCGGCGGCAGCGATTTCGAAACTCTCACCGCCGGGCCTAACAACATCTGGGGTCTCTTTCAAAACCGCAGCGGCGAGACCTGGCTGCAGGAGGCGAACGACCAGGGCATCCCGGTCGCCGAGTTCCTGCCGGGTACCCACTACACCACCGGCTCCCGCGACAAGCTGCGCAGTGACGCTCCGCAGATGCCGCCGTCTCTCACCGTGGACATGGGCGGCACCGGCCTCAGCGGACTGGCCCTTGCGGATGATCGCGGCAGCCGCTTCGCCACCAGCTATGGCGGAAATGAGGTGATCTACCTGGCCAATCCGATCACGAACCGCATTCAGGTCATCACCACGGATCGCGCCACCGATCGCCATCCGGAATACTTCAAGCGGGAAGATTTCCTGGTCTCCTCCGATCCCTGTTTCCGCCCGGTCTCAATCCACTTCGGACCCGACGGTTTTCTCTACATCGCCGACTGGTGCAACAAAATCATCTCGCACAATGAGGTGCCGAGAAATCACCCCGACCGTGACAAGACCCACGGCCGCATCTGGCGCATCCGTCCGGTCGATGCCCAGCCCGCGAAGCCGCTCGATCTCACTCGGCTCTCGCCTGAAGAATTGGCAGAACACCTCGACGACCCCAACTCCCGGATCGCCGCGATGGCCACCGGCCTCCTCGCTGCGACCAAGCCGGCAGCCGTGTTGAAGACCCTGGCGAAGACCGCCGCCAATCCGAACACCCCGGTGGAGGGCCGCGTCTCCGCTCTCTGGGCGATCGAAGGCGCGGGCCTGCCCGGCCTCGAGCTGTTGGAAAATCTTGCGGGAGATCCGTCCGCCGCACTCCGCTACGAAGCCGTGCGCGCCGCAGGGGAGGGGAAGCTCGCGCCTGCTGATTTCGTGCGCCTTTTCTCCGGCTTCGCCCGCGATCCGAACTACCGCGTCCGCGCGGGCCTCGCCAATGCCGTCCGCGAGCACCCCGCCGCCGATCCCGCGATGATGGCTCTCGTCGCCGGACTCGGCCGCGCCCCGCTCTCTGGCGCCGGGGTATGGGAAACCTATGACCGCGATTTCGAGCGCTGCCTGGCCCGCTGGGCGATGGAGCGGCATGGAGCCGCCACGGAGGAAATGCTGAAATCCGCCACCGCGCTCGATCCGGAGGCCCGCCTGCTGGCCATCCAGGCATTGCCGGCGGAGCGTGCCGCAGCCCTGCTGGTGGGAGAACTTCCCGCGCTGCAGCGGTCGCTTACCGGCAGCGAGCTGGCCATCCTCGGTTCGCAGCTCGGGCAGCCCGCGGTTCTCGCCGGCTTCGAAGCGATCCTCAACGATCCGGCCAAGCGCAAGCCGGTGCTGGTGAATCTGATCCGCCTCGACCCCGCCCAGCTCGCCAATCCGGACTTGGCGAAACTCGTCGCAGCTTCCTGTCAGGCGCTCATCGCCAGCGACCCCGGCCCCGCCAATCGTTCGCTGGTTCTGGAAGTCGCCCGGCGCTTTCGCCTCTCCGCCCTGGAGCCGGTCGTCGCCGCGTGGGCGGAGCATGCTGCCACACCTGTTGAAGCCGCGTCCGCTCTTTCCGCTCTACGTGAAATGAAATCCGGCCGACTCGATCTTTTCGAAAAGCTGCTCGCCAGCCCGGACGAAGCCGTGCGCCGCGAAGCCCTCACCGCTCTCGCTGCGGTCCCGGACCCGCGGGTTGTCGCGCGGATCGTTGCCCGCTGGGACGCCCTTCCCGGGGCCATGCGCACGCTGGTGGTGAATGGCCTGACTTCCGATCGCGCCAAGGCCGCGGCCTTTGCCGCTGCGGCAGGGCAGGGACAATTCCAGAATCTGGAGGGGGGCGCGCTGGAGCGGCTGCTGCTCATTCTCGGCGAGCAGGACCCGGCCATGCAGGCGCTGCTGACAAGGAACGCCGGTCTGCTTTCCCGCGTGATCCGTCTGCCCGGCGATCCCCGCGCCGGCGTGCCACTGGACATCGATCTCACCGGGCCCTTCACGGTGGAATCCTGGATCCGGCTCGATCCTGGCATCGACAACTCCGACAACCTGCTCGGCCACCACGGCGGCGCGGACTTCAACTTCTACGACGCCCGCTTCCGCGTCTTCGGCGGGGAGGGGGTCGGCGACCTGATCGTCGCCAACCGCGCCATGACACCGGAGCTTTGGACCCACATCGCCCTGACCCGGGATGAGGCCGGAAATCTGAAGATCTACCTGGACGGCGAGCTGGATCAGGATCGCTGCCGCCCCTCACGGGATCCCTTCCTCCATCTCAGCATCGGCGAGTCGAATCCCGGCCGCGGTTGCAGCGCGAACTACGATGAATTTCGTATCTGGGATGCGGCCCGCACGCCGGAGGAAATCCGCGCCAACTGTCATACCCGCTTTGCCGGTCCTCCTCCGCCTCACCTCGTCAGGCGCGTCGCCGGCGACCAACCCGGTTCGCTGAACGCTCCGGCTGCCGTCGCGCTGGTCCAGGATTTTCCGTCGCTCATCACTCCGGAACAGGCCGCCGCCCAGGTCGCGAAATTCACCCGCTACCGCGCCATCGCCGCCCAGGCTGGCGATCCCGCCGCCGGCCGCGCGCTCTTCCAGGCCACCTGCATGATCTGCCACCAGGTGAAGGGCGAGGGCGCCCAGATCGGCCCGGATCTCAGCGGCGTCGGCGCCATGGGCCTCGACGGCATTCTGCGCAATGTCCTCGACCCGAATGCCCAGCTGGAAAGCGGCTACTACCGCCACGATGTCGCCACCCGCGATGGCGCGACCCTCAGCGGCTTCCTGGTCAGCGAATCGCCCGAAGCCCTCACCGTCCGCCCCATCGGCGCCGAACCCAAGGTGATCCCGCGCTCCGAAATTCTCACCCACCACGTCTCAAAGCGCTCCCTGATGCCGGAGGGCCTTCTCGACGGCATGAGCCCCTCTCAGGTCGCGGATCTCTTCAGCTATCTCCTCACCGTAAAGTGAAATCTCCTTTGGCGAACGGAAGTGATCCGTTAGACCGGGTCATGCGATCGATCGGTTCAACTCATGTCGAAAAGAGGATGTTCAGGTTGCTTGGATTCTTTTCACTGACCCTCCTCCCGGGCGGATGCGCCTCGTTCCGCAGTGAGAATGCTCGCGTCAGTGGCCATTACTCCGATGGCGGCAGGTTCACCGGTTTCGCATTGGATCTCCGCGACGATGGATCCTGCTGCTTTACCAGTTGGACCGATGTTCTCGACGAGAAGCACCCAAATGGCTCCAGCGAGGTACATGGAAAGTATCTGGCGAATGGAGACCGGATCACGGTCAGATCCAATGATGGCCACCGCACGGACTGGGTGGTCGTCCCAAGGTTTCTGCGCACCGAGCTTTGGTCTCTCACAGAGTATGAGGAGTATCGGAAATCCCGCAAGACCCCGCAATCCGCCCTACAGCGTGTGGGCGAAGCTCGATGATCGATCCATTCATTCCATGACCACCACAGTCAGGATTCTCCCGTTCGTCATGCTTCTGCTGGCCTCCTGCGCTGTCCCGGGAAATCATTCATCTGCACATGTCTCGGTCGCGCCCGGACGCGGTGCCGGTTCGGCCACTCCACGCGGCGCCGCGCGAAAATTCATAGCGACTCTTTTCACCTCGAAAAGGGACTTGCTGAGAGACGGTAAATTCAGGGCGAATCAGCTTTCCTCCCGATTGGACCTCATTTGCATCGAGGCTCTGAGGCGGTACGAAGCCAAGCTGCCTCATGACCCTTACGACCATACCCTTGAGCCTGGCAATGGAAACGGCGGACTCTTCGGTGCCTGGTGTCCTCCGACTACCTTTGAAATGAAGCAGATCAAAGCCGGCGGGGACCGCGCAGCGGCTGAAGTCGTCTATCACTGGGGACCGGGCACTCAATATGCGGGCGACTCCCGCAGAGTGACCGTGCTGACGGTTCGGGAAAATGGTAGATGGTATGTGGACGATCTCCACAACCATAAGGGGAAGTTCAATTCGGAGTTCAGCCTCTCTCAGACGCTTTCAAAGGATTGAGCATGCTCATGACCGTTGGAATTGCAAAAAGCCCTCTAGAAAAGGCAATTCTCGGCGGCACCGGCCCCTTCTG
>JAQGPE010000052.1 GCA_028293225.1 Akkermansiaceae bacterium
ATGGAACCGCCAAGACGCCAAGCGCGCCAAGTTTTGAAGAGGGTCCGTTGGTCTCCCGTGAGCTTCTAGCCAGAGGGGCAGCGATTTTTCGGATGGCGCGGATGACACCGATTTCAGGGCGGAAAGTTTCGATGGTGAGGCGGGACGGAGCCGCTTTCTTTACAGCTTCCAAACTTGGCGCGCTTGGCGTCCTGGCGTTTCCATCATCCCTGAAGCAATCGATTGTGATCTTCCGGACGGGCTCCGGGCGCGGCCTGTCCGAAAACACCCCGCCGTCGCATCAAACGAGGACAGGATTCCGCTTTGCCAAAGCCGTGGATTTCCGCACTTTCCGCGGTGCCGTCCTCCCGGGCGGCGGAACCCCGTTGCCCGCTCCCAAGCCCACGCTCATGTCGTCACTCGATCCCGCCACCTCCCTTCCCGATCTGGTTGCCGATGCCGCGGCCGGCCTCAAGAACGTCTTCGGCGTGGAAGCCACCGTCACCGCCGCCGCACCGGGCCGCGTGAACCTGATCGGCGAGCACATCGACTACTGCGACGGCTTTGTGCTGCCCTTTGCGATCGACCGCTACATCGTGATGGCGGCGACGCTGAACGGCACCGGCGAAGCCCGCATCGCGACCGCCCTGGGCGGCGAGCCGGCGGTGCTGCCGCTGAACATCCCGCAGCCGGTCACCACGCCGAAATGGGCCAACTACCTGCGCGGCGTGATCCAGGGTTTCCAGGACCGCGGGCACCACCTGCCGGGCTTCGACGCCTACATCATTTCCTCGGTTCCCGGCGGCGCCGGCCTTTCGTCCTCCGCGGCGCTGGAATGCTGCATCGCCACCCTGCTCGAAGGGCTGGTCGATACGGTGCTCGACACCAAGGAGAAGGCGCTGCTGTGCCAGAAGGCCGAGCACGACTACGCCCTGGTTCCGTGCGGGATCATGGACCAGTTCGCGTCCGCCTTTGGCAAGACCAACCGGCTGGTGCTGATCGACTGCCAGACTGGGGAACCGGAGCTGGTGCCCTTTGAAAATCCGGATCTGACGGTGCTGATCGCGAACACGATGGTGCATCACGAGCTTTCCGACGGCGGCTACGCCGCGCGCCGTAAGAACACCGAGGACGGCCTGGCCGCGACCGGCAAGAAATCCTGGCGCGACGCGACCATGGCGGATGTCGAGACGGTGTGGGAGCAGACCGGCGATCCGGTCAACCGCAGGTCACGTCACGTGGTCGGGGAGATCGCCCGCACCAAGACGGCCGCCGAGGCGCTGGCGAAGAACGATTACGAGGCGCTCGGGCCATTGATGGCGGCCAGCCATGATTCGCTGCGCGATGACTTCGAGGTCTCGTGCAAGGAGCTGGATCTGATGGTGGAGATCGCGCGGGCGATCGGCCGCAACGGCGGGGTGATCGGCGCGCGCATGACCGGCGGCGGCTTCGGCGGCTCGACCGTGACGCTGTGCGAATCCGGCAAGGCGGAAGCGATCGCGGCGACGCTGAGCCAGCAGTACGAGGCGGCGACGGGGATCAAGCCGCAGATCTTCGCTTCACGGCCTTCGCAGGGGGCGCATTTGGTTCAGCACTGACTGGGGCGGGTTCGGGGAATTGAACCGCCAAGACGCCAAGAGCGCTAGGTTTTGAAGGAGGTCTGTTGCTCTTTTGGGAGCTTCGGGCCGGGGGATCACTGATTGGACTGATTTTTGGATTTACTGATTCAAGGCAGGGAATTGGGTTGAGTCGGGTTGCGATGGCGCGCGCCTTCACCGGGCGCTTGATCTGATTGCTACGATTCACCTCGTAGCGGTCTTCAAGCGAACCCGTGGCGTCCCTGGGCCCGGTGGCGGGCCGCTCCCCTGCCGCCTTTCCGTCGCGTTCGTATGCGAGAAAAATGCCCAGCCCGCAGGCCAGCAGCAACACGACGGACAAGACGGGAAGAGGTCTCATTCTCACCCTTTCAAGATGCCGGAAGCCCGGCTCTGCGACAATACCGATCGGCTGATTTGCCTCCAGGAGCATAAACGGAGCGCCTGGGGTTGAGATCGCGAATTCTTGACCCGCTGCGGGCGCTTTGTTGAAGTGCAAGACAGGAGGGATGAGTGGAGCCAGGACGATCAGGAAGCCCGTTTGGCGGCTGATGGCGCGGACCGCTTTGCCGGCGGTGGCGGGGATCGGGCTGGGAATGGGAATCTTCCATCAGGGAGGAAGTGATCCTGGAGTGGCGGGTGAGACGGGGCCGAAAAGCGGGCCAAGAAGGACGGAGGCAAGGCCCGCGCCCGAGAGGGACGGGCCGCTCGCGTCCGCCGATCCGCAGGCAGCGCTGCTGGCGGCCTACGGCGGGCGGACGAAGGAGGCGAAGCGACATCTGGAGGAGTTGCTGGCCACGGCGGAGACAACCGATGCGGAGATCGCGCGGTGGCTGGCGCCGGTGCTGATCGAGGAGCCGGGGTATCTGGAGATTTTCCTGAAGCGGTTGACGCCTGAGCGGGGCAAGCGGTTGACCTGCGAGACGCTGTTCCAGATGGACCGGGTGGATGCGCGGGCGCTGTGGACCCTGGTGCGGGCCTCGCCGCCGGCGCTGGCGGCCATGCACGGGTGGACGGACCCGGCGGCGGGACTGGAGCGGAACGACAAAATGGGGGTGGACGATCTGCTGGCGCACAGCGAGGGGCGGGAGGAAGTGCTGCTGGATCCCGCCCACGGGTTCCGCGACGCGGAGTTGCGGGAGGGTTGCTGGAAGCTCAAGGATGCGGAATCCCTGGGGAAGCTGCTGGAACTTTCGAAACTGGGGCGTCTGGAGGAGGCGGAGGCGGGCCTGCCGAATTGGCTGCTGGGATCGCTGGGCGAGGTTTCGCAAAGCGATC
>JAQGPE010000059.1 GCA_028293225.1 Akkermansiaceae bacterium
CCGCCTCGAAAATGCTGCCGCGTCAGTTGATCCTTATTGGGGGCCTGTGTGCCTTGGTCCCGTTCCAGAGCGTCTTTTGCAAAGAGGACGCTTATGTCGAAGGAGAAGTCCTGATCACTTTCAAGCCCGCCATCGAGGCCGAGGGGGCGAAGACCTCTCTCGGCCAGCACTCCATGCAGTTTGCCGAGCACTTCGACGCCATTTCCCGGCAGCGGGGCAGGGCGGCCGGGCTGGTTCGCAACAAGGCCCGTACCACCGCCCAGCTGATCGCTGAGCTGAGCGCCGATAGCGATGTCGAGGCGGTGGAGCCAAACTATATCCGGCACGTCTCGACGGTGACCCCGCCGAACGATCCGAATTTCTCCAAGCTCTGGGCGCTCTCGAACAGCGGCCAGAGCGAAAACGCCGTCGCCGGAACCAGCGGTGCCGACACGAAATTCCTGGCCGCGTGGAAGCTGGCCAAGCCGGACCCCAATGAAGTGGTGATCGGCGTCCTCGATACCGGTGTGGATGTCACCCACCAGGACCTGGCCGGAAACATCTGGGTCAACCCTCTGGAGACCGCCGGCAATGGTGTCGACGACGACGGTGACGGCCTGGTCGATGACGTGAACGGCTACGACTTCACCGGCGGCACCGGGGTGATCACGGATTCCGGCTTTCACGGCACCCATGTCGCCGGGACCATCGCCGCGGTCGGTAAGAACGGACTCGGCGTCATCGGCGTCGATTACAAGGCGAAGATCCTGCCGCTGAAGATCTCCTCCGATGGAGATTCGATCACCTCATCAGCCGAGATCGCGGCGATCAACTACGCGGTCAAGCTCAAGCAACGGGGGGTGAACATTGTCGCCCTCAATGCTTCGTTCGGAGGCGGAAGCTCCACCACGAACGAAAAGAACGCGATTTCCGCGCTGAACACCGCCGGGATCATCCTTTGTGCCGCGGCCGGAAACGGAGACGCGAATGGCGCGGGGATCAACAACGACACAACGCCCAGCTACCCGGCCAACTACGCGCTGCCGAATATCATCTCCGTGGCGGCCAGCGATCAGACCGACACGCTCGCCAGCTTCTCCAACTACGGCGCGACCACCGTCGACCTGTCCGCCCCCGGGGTGAACATCTATTCCACCGTGCCGCTTACGGAGATCTCCGTGCCTGCCAGCCTCGTGATCGGCTCGACCACCTACGCCGCCCAGCAGCCGGAGTTTTCCGGAGGCACCACCACGGCCGGCATCACCAGATCGATCTACGACTGCGGCAGTGGCAACACCTCTGAATTCCCAACCACGGTTAAAGGTAACATCGCCCTGATCAAGCGCGGCACCCTGACCTTCGCCCAGAAGACCACCAACGCCATGAAAGCCGGAGCGGTGGCCGCGATCATCTACGACAACGTCGCTCCCGACCCCACCGATACGGGAGTCTGGACCCTGGGCACGAACGCCGCCTGGATCCCCGTCCTGCAGGTGACCCAAACAGCGGGCGCTGCGATCCAGGCCGGCCTGCCTGCGACCGGAACGGTGATCAGCTATCGTGATCCCTCGCTCGCCTACGCCTTCCTGGACGGAACCTCCATGGCCACGCCGCATGTCACCGGTGCCGTCGGCTTTGCCGCGATGAACTATCCGTCCGACACGGTGGCGCAGCGCATCGCCCGCATTCTCAACCACGTCACTCCGGTCGCCTCGCAGGCGGGAAAGACCGTGACCGGCGGGCGTCTGAACCTGCTCGGCATCGTCGATACCGACGGCGACGGGATGCCGGACTGGTGGGAAACAGCTCATTTCGGCTCGCTGGCCCAGACCGCCGCCGGTGATTTCGATGGCGACGGGGAATCGAATCTCGACGAATTTCTCGACGCCACCGATCCGGCGGATCCTTCCGCGCATCTGGCGTTCTCAGGCTTCCAGGTTTCCACCAGTGCGGAAACCGGCGACCATTTCGTGCTCTCTTTCCCCACCGTCGTGGACCGGACTTATACCGTGCAATGGAGCGAAACTCTGGCTGCGGATTCCTGGACCAGCGTCGGCGCCGCGGTCGCCGGCACCGGGGCGACCGTGCAGGTGGTCGATCCGGCCGATCGCAGCACCGTCCCGAAGCGCTTTTACCGGCTGCACGCCGAGTGACCGGGGCGGTCGTTTCAGGCCGGCGGACAAATGACGCGACCCGCGAAACGATTCCGCTGGCCGGAGCGTAGACTTGTCATACAAAAAAGGTGTCGTGCCGCCGGGTCGGATCCCGGTCACCGTGCGGCACCTTTTTGACCGTCGCTACGCTTCCTCAGTCCATGAAGTTGAAACTGCTCCTTCTCTCGTTCCTTCTCGCGCTCCCGGCGCATTCCGCCCGCGGGGACACGCCCGGGCAGAATTTCCTCATCCAGTGCTCGGCCTGTCACGCCGTCGACCACAAGCTGGTCGGCCCGTCGCTGGTGGAAATCTCCGGCATCTACGGCAAGGACCCGGACGGCTTCCTGCGCTGGTGCATGAAGCCGGGCAAGAAGCGAC
Organism: Akkermansiaceae bacterium; assembly: GCA_028293225.1. Classification (GTDB taxonomy): domain Bacteria; phylum Verrucomicrobiota; class Verrucomicrobiia; order Verrucomicrobiales; family Akkermansiaceae; genus Haloferula. The sequence continues at coordinate 2,511 of JAQGPE010000059.1, forward strand.
CGGACACTATCGAGATGCCGTCCATGGCCCATGTGGGCGAGCCGGCGCTGAAGGAAATCTACGGCTATATCCTCTCGGCCGCGGCCGGAAAAACCGAGCAGGCGGTCGCTGACAACTCGGCCGCGCTGGAGAACAACCGCCGCCCGCGGGTGCAGCGCATCTTCATGCCGGACGCCTCGCCCGCCGCCATCGCCGTGGCGCTGCCCGGTGATCTGTCCTTCTGTTTCGACGCCGGCGACTGCCGCCTCCGCTATGTCTGGAAGGGCGGCTTCATCGACGCGCTGGACCACTACAAAGGCAATGGCAACGCCCTCGCGAAGCTCAAGGGCGACGTGCTCTACCGTGAAGGCGAGTTTCCGCTCTCCGGTGGCTCAACGGTCAGCTCGACCCCCAAGTTCCTCGGCTACTCCATGAGCGAAGGCATCCCGATCTTCCGCTACCTCCGCGACGGCGTCGAGTATTCTGAAAAGATCACCCCCTTGCCGGACGGCAGCGGCATCCAGCGTGAGTTCACGACCAAGGGCTCTACCGCGCTGATCCTGAAGCCCGCGGGCAAGGGCGCCGTAGCGGCCGCGAGCACGGGCGAAGGCCCGATCCAGACCAACTCCTTCACCCTCACCTATCGCTGGAAATGAAAAAGCTCCTCCTCTTTCTCGCGCTGTCCACCGCGCTACACGCCGCGCCGGAACCCGTGCGCTTCGATTTCCAGAGCATCCAGGTGCCTCCTAATATCGACCCGCAGGTCGGCGGCGTCGCCGTGCTGCCGGACGGAAAAGTCGTGACCGTCTTCCACCGTGGCGAAGTGATGATCTACGACCCCGCTGCGAAAACCTGGAGCCGCTTTGCCGAAGGCCTCCACGAACCGCTCGGCATCCTGGTCGAGTCGCCATCGTCTTTCCTGATCATGCAGCGGCCCGAGCTGACCCGCGTGAAGGACACCAACGGCGATGGCGTGGCCGACGAGTATGAGACCGTCTTCGACGACTTCGGCATCTCCGGCAACTACCACGAGTTCGCCTTCGGCCCGGTGAAGGACAAGGACGGCTCGCTCTACATCGCTCTCAATCTCGCTTCCCAGTTCGCTGGCGTCCGCCCGGAGATCCGCGGCACGTTCACCGACATCGGCGAACTGGACCGCAAGGGCATGACCCAGGACAAGGAATGGAGCAAACGCTCTGAAAAAGCAGGCCGCATGTATTCCCGCGTCAACTGGCGCGGCTGGGTCCTGAAGCTTTCGCCCGACGGCAAGCAGATGGAGCCCTTCGCCAGCGGCTTCCGCTCGCCGGATGGCATCGGCTTCGATGCGGATGGCAACCTGCTCGTCACCGACAATGAAGGCGACTGGCGCGGCACCTCGCCACTCTACATCGCCAAGGCCGGCGGCTTCTATGGCAACCCGGCCTCTCTGGTCTGGCGCAAGGGCTGGGACAAGGGCGATCCGCTCAAGGTCCCGCTGGAAGAGCTCCAGAAAATGCGCACGATGGAAACCGGACGCTTTCCGCAGGGCTTTCTCGCCAACTCTCCGACTGAACCGGCGATCTTCCCGAAATCCTGGGGCCCGTATGCCGGCCAGGTGGTGCTGGGCGAAATGAACCAGAACCGCATGGTTCGCTACCTGCCGGACGATGTCGCCGGTTTCCGCCAGTCGACCCTGATCCCGATGTTCGACGACACCGAGCTCGGCAGCGGCAACCACCGCGTGGCCTTTGGCCCGGACGGCGCCATGTGGGTCGGCAAGACCCACCTCTCCTGGGCTGGCGCCGAGGGCCTGGTAAAGGTCACCCCGAAAGATGCGGAGAAAATCTTCACCGTCGTTTCCTGCCACGTCGTGAAAGCGGCGAAAGGCCAGGAAATGCACATTCGTGTGAGCCAGCCGATCGGTGCCCAGCTACCGAAGATCGCGGTCGAGCGTTACGACTATCTCTATCATCGTGACTACGGTTCAGACCAGGTCGGCAAGGCGGAGGTGCCGGTGGGGAATGCGATCGTGTCCGCCGACGGCCTCGAAATCACGCTGCCGATGGAAATGAAAGAAGGCTTTATCCATCAGGTGGATCTGACGCCGCTGGTTTCGAAAACCGGCAGTCCGCTGGAAGGCAAATTGCTCTACTATCAGGCGACCAAGCTGCCCTGATCCGCCGCTCTAACAAAAGCCTCCCCGGGGAAACGCTCCCTGCGGGAGGCTTTTCGTTTTCAGGGCGCGGAAAGATTTTTAGACAAATCGACAGGATCTGCATTTCAAAATGAAAGTGGCCATTGGTGTGCTGCGTAGCGGCTTGAATCGGCATTTCCCGAAGCCGGCTTTTTTCATTTCCTTCGCCCTCCCATGTCAGAACCCGCCTTCGCCCCCGCTGCGCCAGCCCAGGATTCTCAGATCACGCCAAAAGATGTGGAGGCTTGTCGCGAGACCTGCACGGCCATCCAACGGGAACTCGGCAAGGTGATCGTCGGCCAGACCAAGGTGATCGAGGAAATCCTCATCGCCATCTTCACCCGCAGCCATGCCCTGTTGGTGGGCGTGCCGGGCCTGGCGAAGACGCTGCTGATTTCCACGCTCGCGGAGACACTGCACCTGACCTTCCGGCGCATCCAGTTCACCCCGGACCTGATGCCCAGCGACATCACCGGCACCGAGGTGATCTATCAGGATCCGGTCACCGGCGAGAAGCAGTTCAAATTCCTGCCTGGCCCGCTGTTCTCGAACATCGTCCTGGCGGATGAAATCAACCGCACCCCGCCGAAGACCCAGGCCGCCATGCTGGAGGCGATGCAGGAGCGCCGCGTCACCGTCGGCGGGGTGACCCGGGACCTGCCGGTGCCATTCTTCGTCCTCGCGACCCAGAACCCGCTGGAGCAGGAGGGCACCTATCCCTTGCCGGAAGCCCAGCTCGACCGCTTCATGTTCCTGATTCACGTCGGCTATCCGGATGAGGAGGAGGAGCTGCAGGTCATGAAGCGCGGCACCGGGCTGAAGATCGAGCAGCCCGTCCCCATTCTCGACGGCCCGGCGATCCTGAAGGTCCAGGAAATCGTCAAGAGCATCCCGGTTTCCGATCACGTCTACCGCTACGCCCGCGATCTGGTCCGGGCCACCCGCCCGAAAGAGGAGGGGGCTTTCGAATACTGCAAACGCTATCTGAGCTTCGGCGCCGGTCCGCGCGCCAGCCTCGGGCTGATCATGGCGGCAAAGGCCCACGCATTGATCCACGGTCAGCTCTACGCCAGTTGCGCGAACGTCGCGACCGTCGCGCCGTCGGTGCTGCGACACCGCCTCGCGCCGAATTTCTCGGCCCAGAGCGAAGGCATCACCCCGGACGACATCATTCAAAAAGTTCTCAGCGCCATTCCACGGCATGACGGCTGATCTGCTCGATCCGGATGCAGTTTCCCGCGGCGAAGCGCTGGGCCTGATGGCTCGGAAAATCGTCGAAGGTTATCGCGTGGGGGAGCACCGGTCCCCGTTCCAGGGCTTCGCGATCGAGTTCGCGCAGCACCGCGAATACGCGCCCGGCGATGACATGCGCCACCTCGACTGGAAGGTCCTGGGCCGCTCCGACCGCTACTACATCAAGCAATACGAGCAGGACACGAACTTCGTCGCCCACCTGGTGGTCGATGGCAGCGCGTCGATGAACTACGGCTCCGGGAAGCTGACCAAGCTGCACTACGCCAAGATTCTGGCCTCCTGTCTCGCCCACCTGGTGCTGCTCCAGCGCGATGCTGTGGCGCTCGCACTGGTGGACACCGCCGTCCGCGAATACCTGCCCCGCACCGACAATCTCCAGCGCATCAATCACATCATGGACCGGCTCGCCGCCTTCCAGGCGACGGGAGAGACCCGTCTCGGCGCTGCTCTCGAGCAGGTCGCCCGGGAGGCCCGGCGGCGTGGTATCACGGTTCTGATCAGCGATTTCTTCGACGATGAGGAAGGCCTGGCCAAAGGCCTGGAACGTCTGACTTATGCGGGGAATGAGGTGATCGTTTTCCAGATCCTCGACCCCTACGAACTGACTTTTCCGTTCCAGGGCACGTGGCGGTTCAAGGACCTCGAAAGCACCGCCGACCTCAAGACGGTGCCGGACGACATCCGCAAGAATTACCTGAAGAACTTCGAAGAGTTCCGCACCCGCATCCGCCGCATCTGCGAGAAATACCAGGCCCACTACGTGCTGGCCGACACCAGCCGGAGCATCGCGGAAACTCTCAGCGCCTACCTTGCCTTCCGCCAGGGCACCTACCGGAAATAGCGTGCCATGAATTTCCTCAATCCTCTCATGCTGAGCGGACTGGCGGCGCTCTCGGTGCCGGTGGTCATTCATTTCCTGAACCGCTTCCGGGTCAAAACCACGGACTGGGGCGCCATGCGCTTCCTGATGGAGAGCGTCCGTCAGAACCAGCGCCGCGTGAATCTGCAGGACCTGCTGCTGCTGCTTCTGCGCCTCTTGTTAGTAGCCCTGGCCGTGCTCGCGTTTGCCCGTCCGGTCCAGAAGGCGCTTGCAGGTCTGGGTCGCGAAAGCAAGGGACCCATCGCGGCGGTGGTGCTGCTGGATAACTCCGCCAGCATGGGCCGCAGTCTTGGTGCCGAGGTCTGCTTCGATCGCGCCAAGCGCACCATCACGACCTGGGCGGACGCGCTTGACAGCCAATCTCTGGTCGGGCTTTGCCTGGTCTCGAATCGCGCCGAGCCACTGATCCCAAAGCCGGGTCCGGACCTGGGACTTTTCCGCAAGGTGCTGGGCGAAGCCGAGGTCGGCGACCGTGGTAGCGATTTGCTTCCGGGCCTGCGCCTCGCCGTGGAGAGTCTGAAGAACATCACCGGCATGCCCCGGGAGATCCGCATCTACACCGATGGCCAGGGCGCCGCGTGGCTGAAATCCGGCGAGATTCTCAAGCTTGCCACCGATCATCCGGAAATCCGCTTCATCCCGGTCGTCGTCGCGGACAAACTGACGGACAATCTGGGCATCGTCAGCGTGCGTGCGGAGAGCGGCACGGTCGCGGCCTATCAGCCCGCCCGCTTCCAGGTGGAAGTGGCCAACCACGGCGACAAGGCGGTGGAGAACGTCCGGGTGGCGCTTTCGCTGGAAAACAACCGGTCCGCCGGGGATGCCACCATCGCCCACCTCGATCCCGGCGCGACCGCCTCGGCCGTGATCACCACCAGCTTCGCCGAGGCCGGCCCAGCCTCGGTGACCGCCTCGATCCCGGCCGATGCCTTTGCCGCGGACAACCATCGCTCGGTCGCGCTGGAGGTGGTCAGTCAGACCAATGTCCTGATCTGCGAGGAAGACCCCGCCGCTCCGCCGATCGACCGCGATGGCTTTTATCTCGCCAACGCCGTGATTCCGCTCTCTCCGGATCAGGCCGTGCGGCACTTCATGGCGGTCACCTTCGTGAAGCCGTCCGACCTTGCTGCTGAGCTGACCAACTCCAGCAACGCGGCCGTCCAGGCAGTCTTCCTGTGCAATCCCGCCGCGCCCTCGACCGCCGATGCCGGCGCTCTCCGCGATTACGTGCGGACCGGTGGCAGCCTGGTGATTTTCCCGGGCCCCCGGACCCTGGTGCCGGAGTGGAAGAAGAATGAGATTCTCTCCGATCTGCTGCCCGCGACACTGGGCGAACCGACTCCCGACAATGAGGAGACGCAGTCGCTGACCTGGCAGTCCGGGACTTTCAATCACCCGGTCACGGAGCTTTGGAATGATCCCGCCCAGGGCCGCCTGTCGGCCGTGAAAGTCTTCCGGCATTTTCCTCTGACGCCGAAGCCCGATCGCCGGGTGATCGCGGCACTGTCCGATGGCGCACCGGTCGCGGTGGAAGGGAAATATGGTGAGGGTTCGGTGGTCCTTTTCGCGACCCCTGCGACCCCGGACTTGTCGAATCTGCCACTGCATCCCGCTTTCGTCCCGCTGACGCAGCGCCTGATGAGCTATGTGAACCGCAAGAACGACGCAGGGCTCGCGCTCAGTCCGGGTGAGGCTTTCCGCCGTACGGTCCCCTCCGAATTCCGGGGTGAGGATTTCTCGGTCCAACGGCCCGACAGCGACGCAGCCCACAGTGCCGGTCAAGTCGCTGCGGACGACGGTCAGACTTACGTCCGCTACGCCCTAACCGATAAGGCCGGCGTCTACCACGTCCGGGTCGGCCCCGATCCGCTCGCGACCTTCGCGGTGCAGCTCGACCCCGCCGAGTCGGATCTTCATCCGGTCGATCCCTCCGTCTTCGCCGCTCTGGATGCCATCAAGCCTGCTGTCACTTCCGGCCAGTCGAGCCAGATGGTCATCACCCACGAGTACTGGGCCGCCCTGATCTGGGCGGCCGCCGCCTTCTTCGTCCTGGAGGCCCTTCTGGCCCATCGGCTCAGCCACGCCCGCGCATGAAAGGCTTCATTCCATCGTTGGCGAAACTGCCGGATTTCTTCGGCCCAGGCACCGCGTGGTCGCTCACTTATGAGGGCATCTCGCCGGGACGGGCCTTGGCGATCCTGGCGGTTCTGATTGCCGCGACCCTGGTCGCCTATTGGCGCTGGGCGCCTGGCGTGAAGTTGTGGAAAAAAGCCGGTTTGGTCCTGCTGCGTGTGCTGGCCTGCGTGGTCCTGGTGGCGCTGCTGGCAAAGCCGGTGCTGGTCTTCACTCTCCAGGAGCCGGTGCGGCAGCCACTGGCGGTGCTGATCGACGGCTCAGACAGCATGACCGTGAAGGACCGTCGCGATAGTGAAGAAGACCTGAAGCGCGCGGCGATCGCGGCAGGGGATGTGGAGCCGGATGCAGGGCTCAAGGGCGCGCCACCCGCCGGAGCGGCGGAGAAGTTCGGCGGCATCCCTCGCACGGAGTTGCTCCAGCAAATCGCTCGCAATCCGAAGCTCGATCTGTGGGGCAAGCTGGCCAGGCAGTCGGATCTCTCGTTCTATCGCTTCGGCCGCAGCGCCGCCCCGATCGGCTCGACCATCTCCGAGCCGAGGGAAGCAGGTCCGGATGAAATGGCGAAGCTCTTCCAGGAAGCGCAGACGGGAGATACCGCCACCGCCATCGGCGAGTCGTTGCGCCAGGTCCTTCAGGAACCACGCCCGCAATCGCTCGGCGGCGTGCTGATGATCACCGATGGTGAAAGCAACACCGGCGCCTCTGCCTTGGAAGCCGCGATGATCTGCAAGGAGCAGAACGTCCCGCTCTTCATCTACGGCACCGGCGTGACTTCTCCCCGGGATGTGATTGTCCAGGACATCCGCGCCCCGAAGCTGGCTTTCGCGGGCGAGCGTCTCCAGGTCAGCGCTCATGTCGGCTCGCGCGGCATGGCCGGGAAATCCGTCACCGTCGTCTTGAAGTCCGATGGTGGGGCGGTCGACCAAAAGGAGATCGTGCTCAATGACGACCGCGGCGAGGATGTCGCGCTCCACGCCGTCCCCTCGCAGGCGGGCGACCTGCGCGTGGAGATCGGCGTTCCTCCCCAGCCGGGCGAGGCTTCCGTCGAGAACAACCAGGTTTCGACCACGGTGCGGGTGACTGATCGGAAATTCCATGTGCTGTTGCTGGAGCAGGAGCCGCGCTGGGACTTCCGCTACCTGCTCGACTACCTACAGCGCGATCCCCGCCTGGAGGTGAAGTGCGTGATGATCGATGGCGAACCGGGTCTCGACAAGATCCCCGACTCGCCCTTCCTGCCCGGCCTGCCTGACACACGCGAGGCTTACTTTTCCTCCCAGGTCCTGATCCTCGGCGATGTCAATCCCGACGACCTGGGTGAGGCGCGCATGAAAATCATCGCCGACTGGGTGGAGGCTGGCGGCGGCATCATCTTCCTCGCCGGACCGAACTTCAGTCCGAACGCGTATGCCGGCACGCCGCTGGAGCCGCTGCTGCCGGTTGTCCCGGACCTCCAGATTCAGAGCGAGCAGGACAGCCGCCGTTCTCCCGAGCCCTATCAGTTGCGCCTCAGCAGGCTGGGGGAGCAGTCGCCGTATCTTCAGATGGACCCGGATCCCGAGGTCAACCGGCAGATCTGGTCGGAGTTCCCGGGAGTGCGCTGGACGGCTCCGATCCTGCGGGTGAAGCCGGGAGCCGAGGTGCTGCTGGTGGATCCGCGGCCGGAGCGCGCCGGGCGCTATGGCCTGCTGCCGGTCTTCGCCATGCAGGGCTACGGCTCCGGCACCTGCGTGTATTTCGGCACCGATGAGACCTATCGCTGGCGCAGCCGGACCGGCGAGAAGTACTACTCGATCCTGTGGGGCCAGATCATGCAGTCACTGTAGCTGCAGTTGCTGGAGGGCGCCTCCTCGCTCACGCAATTGAAGACCGATCGCAAGGAGTATGCGGTCGGCGATCACGTGGTGATTTCAGGCAATTCTTACACCGAGGGCTACGATCCCTACATCGCCCCCTCGCTCGATGGGACCATGAGCTGGGAGGCGGACGGCAAACCGGTCACCGAAGCTCTCTCACTTCACGCCACGGCGAAGAACTCCTATCGCGGCGAGTTCATCACCAAGGTTCCGGGCTCCTATACTTTCGTCACTGCCCGCGATCCGGACGGCGTGATCAAGTTCGAGGTCGTCGACATGCGCCTGGAAAAGACCCGCACCGCTCTCGACGAGCGCCTGCTGCAGGCCATGGCGGAGACGGCCGGCGGGCAGTTCCTCCGGGAAGAAGATCTCTACAAGCTGCCCGGCCTGCTGGCGGCGAAAAGCGCCACCGTCGCCACCTTCAAAAAGGTCGAGCTCTATCAGTCGGCATGGGCGCTGACTGCTCTCCTTGGCTTCCTCTTCCTCGAATGGTTCCTGCGCAAACTCGCCCGCCTCAAATGACATGAGCAAAGAGCGCACAACTCCCGCAGCAACTCAGCCCGGCCCGGCTTTGCCCATGTCGCTGGCCGCCCTGCTCAGCGCCGTGAGCCAGCGGCACCTCCGGATCAAGGTGCGGCAGTTTCCGGCTTTAGTCGTTGCCTGCCTCTCGGTCGCCTGGCTGCTGCAGGCTCTGGTCGATCGCTATTTCCGGTTGCCTTGGAATGCTCGGGCATGGCTGCTCGGCATCGATGGCCTCGTCGTTCTGGTACTACTCTGGCAGTATGTGCTGGTGCCGGTCTATCGTCGCCTCGACCGCCGCGGCGCGGCGCTGCTGGTGGAGCGCAAAATGCCGGAGTTCGACAGCTCGCTGATTTCCGCCGTCGAGTTCTGCGAATCCACGGACAACTTTCCGGATCGCAGCCAGCCTCTCGTGATGGGCCTTCTCGCCAAGGTAGCGGTGCAGGTGCGAAGGCCGGACATCCCGGAAAAGGTGGTCGATGCCCGCCCGCTCAGGGTCCGGGTTCGCTGGGCTTGGGCGGCGGCGGTGATCCTGATCGCATCGGCCATCTTTGCCGGCTTTCACCTTTCGTTCCTCCTCGGTCAGCGCATCTTCCTTTCGCACCTTGCTCTGCCCAGCGACACACAGGTCGCGGCGGTGACGGGTTCCTTCATGGTTGATGCCGGAACGGACGCTCCGCTGGCCGTGACAGTGACCGGAGTCATTCCTCCAACGGCTTCCCTGATCGTCACCTCGGACGGCGAGACCACGACCATACCGGTGAATCTCTCCCGGGCGGGCGTCGCCAATACCTACCGCTATACGGTGAAGAATGTTCGCCAGGCTTTCACCTATCGCTTTGCAGTCAACGACGGCGAAAGTGAGCCGGCGCGGGTGAAGGTCAACATTCCGCCGACGCTGAAAAACATCCGGTTCATCCAGACCTATCCCGACTACACCGGCCTGCCGAAAGCGGTCATGTCACCCGGCAATCTCCGTTTCATGGAGGGCTCCCGGCTGCGCATCGAAGTCGCGTCTTCGGAGCCGCTGAATACCGCTCAACTGATGATCAAGGGCGACGACCGCACGCTGTGGTTCGAAAAAACCAACGATCCTCTGACCTACGCTTTGGAACAGACGGTCCCCGGCAAAGGCTGGAAAACGATGTCCGCCCGCCTCGACGCAGGGGAGGGGAGGATCACCTCGAACGAGCCCGTCTACCGGGTCGATCTCGTGATCGACCGGGCCCCGTCGGCCATGATGCTGCTGCCGAAAAAGGACCGGATCACCGTCACTCCCGGCAGCACCGTTCCGCTTTCCTACAAAGCCAGCGACGATTTCGGTTTCCACAGTGTGCGCCTCTGTTACCGGATTTCCCGGCCGGATGGCAGCGGCTCCCTGACACCCGCCGAGCAGGATGAAATCCAGCTGAAATTCGACCCGGCTCAGAAAGCCTTCGCTTCGAACACGGACTTTGACCTCGCCAAACTCCAACCTTCCGTAACGCCGGGTTGCTCGATCAACTGCTGGCTGGAGGTGGAGGACAACAACTCGATCAAGCACTTCGTCAAAACGGTCAGTAAGGAAAAGATCATCGCCGTCGTCTCAGAGGAAGAGAAACGCATGGAACTCCTGGAGCTGATGGGGCAACGTGCCAAAGATGTCGAACGGCTCTATGACCAGCAGCGCGCCGTGAACCAGCGCGCTGAGGAATCCCTGCACGGAAAGTAACTCCGCCATGAAAGCCCTCCATTTCACCACCGGCGCAATGATCGCCTCAGGCCTGCTGACAGCCTCAGCCGCCGATCCCAAGCCGCCGGAAATCAAGAACACCGCCTACCAGGGCAGCGTGTCCGAAGAACAGCTCCGCGCCGATACCAAGCGCGTGATGGGCGAGATCTCCGCGCTGAAGGATGAGTTCGGTAGGTATCCGTCCGTGCAGGCCGAGCTGGCGCGACTGGAGCGCGCCGCCGGGGACCTCGGTAGGCTGGAGGAAAGCGACATGCGTGAGGCGGCCCGGATCCTGCGCGATGCCAGCCGCCTGGAGAACCCGGAAAATACCAAATCGAAGGTCCTGGAAGCGGCCACTGCCCAGAAGAAGATCCAGACGCAGCTCCGTGAAATCGCCGACCGTCTTGCGGTTCAGAGAGACCTCGCGGAGATGCAGCAGCGCTTCGAGGCGCTCGCGCTCCGCCAGGCCGCCAATCTGCGCGAAACCCGCGAGGCCCAGGATCCGAAGCATCCCGACAACTCGGCTGCCCAAGCCATGGCTCAGGCGGAGCAGGCCGCGCTTGCCAAGGAGATCGCCACTGCCAGCGAAAGCCTGAAGGAGGTCGCGAATACCGAAGTCGCCAAAAAGACCGAAGCTTTCACTGAGGCGTTGCAGAAGGCCACCGAAGTGCAACTGCCCGACAAGGCCCAGGAGGCCGCCCGCAAGGTGGCGGACAAGGACCATCAGGCCGCCGATTCCCAACAGGCGGTCCTCGAAGGACTTAAAAACGTCGTCGCGGCTTTGGATGCCGGAAAACCCGAAGCGGATCGCGCTCGCGAGATGGCCGCCAAGCTCGCGGAACTGGCGGAGAAGCAGGACCAGCTCACCACCGCCACCACCCAGGCCGGCAAGCCGGAACAGGATGCGGTTCGCCAGCAGCAGGAGAAAATTTCCGACCAGACGGATCTCGCGAAATCGCTCTTGGACCAATTGAGCCCACAAGCTGCCGAGCACGCTGCGAATGCCCGCGACAAAGCAGAGGAAGTGGTGAAGAAACTCGATCCTTCCGGCAGTCTCGATGACGCCAATCAGGTGGCGAAGGCGACCGATCAACAGAAGGAGGTGGCCAAAGATCTGGATGCCGCCAGCGATCTGCTGAAGAAGAAAGCCGAGGAGCTGGAGAAGAAACAGGCCGGTTCTTCCCAGGGCAACCCGTCCGGTTCACAGCCGGAGTCCGGAGTTCAGAGCTCTCCGCAGGATCAGCAGGCTCAGGAGCAGATCGAGAAGATGGACGGCATCGCTCAGTCACTGAAGGATGCCAAGCTCCAGATGCGGGTCGCGGACCGCCAGATGCTGCAGCAGTCGGATCTCAGCGACGCTGAGAAGCGCTTGAGCGAAGCCGGTAAGAACCTGGAGGAAGCCGCAAAGAAAGCCGCCGAAATGCAGGAGCTGCTGCCGGCACCCATTGGCGAGCACATTGCCAAGGCCTCTGAGCTGAACGGCCAGGCAAAGGGCGAAATGAAGAACTCCGGCTCCGATAAGGATGCGACTGGCAGAAAGCTCAGCGAGGCCGAGGGCGAGATCGACCGGGCTCTCGCCGGTCTCAAGGAGGCGGCGGAGAAGATGGCCGAACAGGGTCAGAAGCCCGGCGACCAGCAGGCGAATCAGAAGGGCCAGCAGCCGGGCGGCAAGCAGCCCGGCCAGGGTCAGGCTCCGGGAGAGCTCGCCAAGTCCAACAGCACTGATGCCAACATGATCCAGGCCGGCAAGGCCGAGGTCGGCCAGCGCGAGGCGCTCTCACTGCTGCAGCAGGAAAAGGCTCCGGCCGAATACGAGGAAATGGTCCGGCAGTACATCCGCAATCTGGCCAATGGCGAACTCCCTGCCCGCTGATGATCCGCACGCTTTCCATCGCCACGATCCTGGCCCTCACCGCGGCCCGCGCCGAGGACGCCAACCCGTTCGGTCACGACGACAAGGAGCGCTCCGGTCTGATCGCCATCATCTACGATCTGAAGCAGACCCAGCGTCGCCAGCCATCGGGCGTGTCTTCCGGGGACTACCCGCAGGTCATTCGCCAGTTTCTTTCGAAGGGCTGGGATGAGGAGGTGCTGAACCGCTTTTTCCGCATCACCCGTCCGCTCTATTCCACGCAGATCTTCATCCCGCGCATCGATGCCGGTGCGGCACCGAAAGCTTTCGGCGTTCAGGATGTGATCCAGCCCTCGGAATGGGTCGTTCATTACAAAGGCCAGGTTTCGCCACCCTGCGATGGCATTTTCCGCTTCGTCGGCTATGCCGACGACGTGCTGGCCGTGGGGGTCAATGGCAAGACGGTGCTGATCGGCAGCCGCCCCGATATGGATCTGAAGTCCGTTTGGTCGCCCACCGCCTCTCCCGGCGCCCGCGCTTTCAATGGGGATCTGGAGCGCGGCGACTGGCTGGAGCTCCACAAGGGCACGCCCATCGATCTCGATGTCCTCGTCGGCGAGCGTCCTGGCGGCGACTTCTGCGCCTTCCTGCTCTACGAAATGAAAGGGGCCACCTATCCAAAGGATGCAAATGGCATCCCGATCTTCCCGGTCTTTCAGCTCGCGCCACAGGACGTCCCCGCCAACACCGGCAATCTGGCGCCGCCCTTCATCAAGTCTCCCGATCTATGGCAGCAGGTGCGTTGAGATTGCGAGGCCGCATGGCAGGCATCGCACTGCTGTGCCTCGATTCCATCGTCCCGTCTGTCCTCGCCCAGGAAGAGGGGTCAGCCTTCGGCTCACCGGTGAAGACCACCGGCTCGATGATCGGCATTTTCTACGACCTGAAACAAAACCAGCGCCGCCAGCCGGTCCGGGTCGACTACCTGACCGTCATGGGCCAGTTCCTCGACAGCGGCTGGGATGAAAATACCCTGCGCGGCTTCTTTCGGGGCACCCGGCCGATCTACGCAACGGAGGTCTTCATTCACACGATGCAAGCCAGCGCCGCTCCGGACGCCTTCCAACTGGCCGAGGTGGTGAAGCCTTCCTACTGGTTCGTCATCTACAAGGCTCAGGTTTCGCCCCCGAGCGACGGCACCTACCGCTTTGTCGGCATCGCCGATGACGTCCTGGCGGTCGGGGTCAACGGCAAGACCGTGCTGGTCTCGAACTACGAAAGCACCCCGAACCGCAGCGAATGGCGGCAGCCCTCCCAGACCGATGACTTCCGGGTCTGGGCCGGCCCTCTGCGCCATGGCGACTGGTTCGAGGCGCGCAGGGGCCAGCCGATCGATCTCGATATCCTCCTGGGCGAATATCCGGGCAACATCTTCGGGGCTTGGCTTCTGATCGAAAGGAAGGGCGAGAACTATCGCCACGACCAGGCCGGCCACTCCATCCTGCCGGTCTTCCAGGTCCGGTCGAAAGCGATC
>JAQGPE010000062.1 GCA_028293225.1 Akkermansiaceae bacterium
GAGCTGCCCGTCCACGATGTATTTCTTGGCATTGTCCCACGCGCCGCCGGAGGAGGTCATGGCGATTCCGACGAAGAGTCCGGTGACGATGGTGCCCACCAGCAGGCCGCCCAGGCCCTGCGGTCCCAGAGCTGGTATCAGCGCGACCACCACGACGAAGATCAGCGGCAGAAGTGCGGGCAGGATCATCTGGCGCAGTGCGGCGCGCGTGACGATGTCCACGCACTTGCCGTAGTCGGGAATGTCGGTGCCGTTTAAAATGCCGGGCTTCGCCGCGAGCTGGCGCCTGACTTCATTGACCACCGCGCCGGCCGCGTTGCCTACGGCGTCCATGGCAAAGGCGGTGAATGAGAATGGCAGCAGCCCGCCGATGAACAGGCCGATGATCACACGGGGATCCATCAGGTCGAAGACAAAGGTGCCGCCGAGATGAGCCTTCAATTCTTCGACGTAGGAGCCGAACAAAACCATCGCCGCGAGACCGGCGGAAGCGATCGCGTAGCCCTTGGTCACGGCCTTCATGGTATTGCCCACGGCATCGAGCTCATCGGTGATCTTGCGGACCGAGGGATCGAGTCCGCTCATCACGGCGATGCCGCCGGCGTTGTCGGTGATCGGGCCGAAGGCATCCAGTGAGATGATGATGCCGGAAAGGCTCAGCATGCTGACCACCGCGACGGCGATCCCATACAGCCCGGCCTGCGAATGGCAGATCCAGATCGAGGCCACGATGCACAGGACCGGCAGGATCGTCGCATGGTGGCCGGTGCTGATGCCGGCGATGATGTTGGTGGCATGGCCGGTTTCAGAGGCCAGAGCGATGCGGCGGACCGGACGGTGGGCGGTGGAGGTGAAGTAATTGGTGATCCAGACCGTGGCGAAGGTCAGCGCGATGCCGACGGTGACGCAGACATAGAGGGAGGAGGCGGTGACCAGCTTTCCCGAAAAGGCGATCGCCGCCGGAAACAGCGCGGAGGTGACCGGCCACAACAGCGCCGCCGAGACCAGGCCGCTGACCGCCACGCCGCCGACCAGCGCCTTGGTCGGAGAGACCTTGGCGAAGTTCACGAACAGCATCCCGAGCAGTGCGCCGATGATCGACACGCCGCAGATGACGAAAGGATAGACCAGCGCCTGGGCCGCGTGATCCGCCGCGGTGAGGTAGCCGACCAGCACGCCGCCGATCAGGCTCACCGCGTAAGTTTCGAACACGTCCGCGGCCATGCCGGCGCAGTCGCCCACGTTGTCGCCGACATTGTCCGCGATGGTGGCCGGGTTGCGTGGATCGTCCTCCTGCAGGTTCTGCTCGATCTTGCCGACCAGGTCCGCGCCGACGTCCGCGGCCTTGGTGTAGATGCCGCCGCCGAGCCTGGCGAAAACGCTGATCAGGGAGCTGCCCAGAGCCAGGCCGATCAGAGAGTCGATCGCGACCCGGGTATCGCCGGTCATTTTCAGCACCGCGAGGTAGAAACCGCCCACGGAAAGCAGGCCCAGGCCGACGACCAGCAGACCGGTGACCGCGCCGCCATTGAAGGCGACCCGCAGCGCCGACTGCGAACTGTGCGAGGCGGCCTGGGCGGTGCGGATATTGGCCCGGACCGCCACCATCATGCCGATATAGCCCGCCACCAGCGAGCAGACCGCGCCCACCACGAAGCCTCCGGCCGTCGTCCAGCCGCGCAGCAGTCCCACCGCGACAAAGATCAACACCGCGATCACCGCGATCGTGCCGACCTGGCGATGGAGATACGCTTTCGCTCCATCCTGGATGGCTTGGCCGATCTCCAGCATGCGCGCGTTTCCGGGCGGCGAGGAGATGACCAGGCGGATGAGAAAGAGTGCGGCGGCAAGTCCGCAGGCGCCGAGCGCCAGGGACACGACAATTCCGTGTTCGTTGAGCAACGAGAACATACGATGGATTTACGATTCTTGGGTAATCGTTAGGTTGCGGCAAGTTCCGGTCGTTACAAGCGGAAAGCTTGTTAGCCCGTTTGCCACCCAAGGCGGCCCTCTTTTGCCGGTCAAACCCTCTTCAAGCGGGCGACCGCCGCAGCGTTCTCCACCGCTCCCGCGCCGAACGCCGCTTCCAGGAAATGGAAGCGCCCGCCCAGGTGGGCGGGGTGGATCAGGGTCTGGAAGGCCAGCAGCTCTTTGCGGGTCGCCGGGTCCGTGCGCCCGTCCCGCGCCAGCAGCCACGGCGTCGCGAGCAGGGTCAGGCAGCGGCCCTGGTCCTCGAACAGGGTGACCTTTCCGCCGAGTGCGGTCAGGGCTTCCGCCGCGGCGGTGAAGTCGACATGCGCGGTGATGTCGCGCTCGCCGGGCGTTTCGAGCGGATCCTCCCCGGCGCGGTGCTGGTGGTAGGTCCGCAGGGTGCCGGTGGTACGGGCTTCATCGTAGTAAATGGCGCGGGTGTGGCCGTAGTCGACCCACAGCATCCGGCCGGGTTGCAGGAGTGCGACCAGAGGGACGAAAAATTCCTTCAGATGGGGACGCACCTCGGTCCGGTAGCCTGCCGCCCGGACGGGCAGTCCGGCGACGATCTCCGCGCTGGCCGGCCCCAGATCCTGCCAGCAAAACGCCTGCCGTTCATCGAGACCGACGCCGGTTTCCCGCCAGCCGGTGCCATCGGACTCCACCACGTGGAAGGGCAGGGCGTCCAGCACCTCGTTTGCCAGCAGATAGGTGGGGAGGGGGGCGGCAGCCAGTTCAGCGGCATCTTTCCGGACTGTGGCCTTGAAGCCGGTCCGCGCCAGGCGCTGCCCCTGGATGGCGGCGAGGCTCTCGAGCGGTTCCAGGATTTCGTAGTCGCAGCCGCCGAGCAGGCCCAGCTCCTCCAGCCCTCCCAGAATATCCACCGCCAAGGTCGCGTCGTGAGCGCCCAGCTCGACGATCCGCCAGCGTTGCGGTTGACCGCTTTCGCGGTGCCAGGCCGCGATCCGCTCCGCCAGCAGGCGGCCGAAAACGGGTCCGGTGCTGACGCTGGTGAAGAAGTCGCCCGCCTTGCCCACCTGCCGGGAACCGCGGGAATAATAACCCTCCCGCGGATCATAGAGGGCGGCCGCCATGTAGTCCGCAAAGCCGAGAGGTCCGGAACGGCGGATTTCTTCCGTTAGGCGTGCTGCCAAGGAGAGGGTTGCAGGATCAGATGAATCGGGGTATTTCATCGCTCTGCCGGGGGTGTCCCGGCTTTCATCTGAATCGGATTCCGGCATGGCCAAAAGTGCAACAAACACGCGGAACAAGCTGAAGAAGCGCCGCTTCTACAAGCGCAAAGGCTTCTGGTTCACCTTCATCGTGGTGGGAATCCTGATGGCCGGTCTCGGCTATGTCGCTTTCGATCACTTCGCGGAGCCCTATCGTCAGCAGGCGAAGGAATACGATCTGGAACGGATCAACGATCTGGAAATCCCCAGCGTTATCTTCGACCGCAATGACAAGGAAATCGGCCGCGTCTTCGTCCAGAACCGCAGTGTCATCCCGATTTCCGAGGTTCCGGATGTCTTCGTCAATGCCCTGCGTTCCGGGGAGGACCAGCGTTTCTGGGACCACGACGGCGTCGACTATGTCGGCATCGTGCGCGCTTTTTATCTGAACTGGAAATCCGGCCGTCAGAATCAGGGCGCCAGCACGGTGACGCAGCAGCTGGCACGTAATGCTTTCAACCTGAAGGAGGAAGCCAAGAAGCGCCACCAGTCCGACATGGAACGCAAGCTGGTGGAGGCCTTCCTGGCCCACCGCATCGAGCTCCGGTACAAGAAGAAGGAGATCCTGGAATTCTACCTGAACCGCATCTATTTCGGCAGTGGCTTTTACGGGATTCGCTCGGCCTCGCTGGGCTATTTCGGCAAGGAGCCGAAGGATCTCACCGCTCTCGAAAGTGCGACCATCGTCGGCGTGATCAAGAGCCCCAACTCGCTCTCTCCGCTCAACAATCCGCAGGCCAGCATGAAGTCGCGGAACCTGGTGATCGGCCGCATGCCTGATCTGGACGGCAACATCATGACGCGTGAGGAGGCGAACCGGCTGATGAAGGAGCCGTTGAGGACCCATCCGAACCCGCTGCAGCGCGGCACCACCCACCTTTACGAACGGGTGGCGGACGAGATCCGCTCCGTCATGGGCGAGGACGCGCTGTCGGCTGGCGGCTTCAAAATTCACACCTCCATCGACGGGCGCGTGCAAAAGGCGCTCGAGGACACTCTGGAGCAGAGCTACGCGAAGGCCGAAAGGAAGCCGGGCTACGCCAACCAGAAACGCGCCGCCTTCCACAAGACCGACGGGGCGATTCCGGAGTATCTGCAGGGCGCCGCCCTGATGGTCGACCACGGCACCGGTGAGGTCATCGGCTATGTGGGCGGCCGCAGTTATTCGGACGCCCCTTTCGATGTGATCGACTCCGGCCGCCGCCCGCTGGGCACGGCCTTTTTCCCCTTTATCTACGCCGCGGGCCTGAAGCAGCCGAACATCACGCCGGCAATGACCATGCAGGATGAGCAGGTGGACAACCGCTCCGTCATGGTCGGCGGAGTGAAAGGGATTCTCGGAGAGTGGGGCAAGGAGACGGTCAACCTGCCGACCCGCAAGCCGATCACGGTCCGCAAGGCTCTGGAGGACTCGAACGTCGCCGCCACCATCCGTTTTGCGGGAGTGGCCGGCTTGGACAAGGTCGTCAAGACGGCCTCGGATTTCGGCTTTGCGATGGAGCATGCCGAGTTGCTGCCGCGCATCGCTGTCGGCTGGGAAGCGGCTTCGATGAAAGAGGCGGTTCGCGGCATTTCGGCCTTTGCCCGTGGTGGCCAGACGGCGCCGAAGCAGTTCACCATCGTCAACCGGATCGACAATGCTGACAACCGCCCGGTTTACGAGCGTCCGCGCCGGGCGGCCGAACGCTATGAGCCGATCGACGAAGCCACCGCTTTCCAGGTCCACGACATGATGCGTAGCGGCATGGAGAACGGCAGCGCCGCCGGCCTCGCCGAGGCGCTGGTCGAGAAGCCTTTCACCGGCGCCGGCAAGACCGGCACGACCCATGATTTCTCCGACAACTGGTTCCTCGGCTACAACGGCCGGGTCAGCTGCGGGGTTTGGCTGGGCTTCCTGCAACCCGGGAAATCGATTTACCAGGGCGCCTTTTCGAAGGATCTGGCCATGCCGGTCTGGATCGCCGGGATGAATGCCGCCTCCGGGGATTTCGGCGGCAAGGTCATTCCCCAGCCGGCCTCGGTCGAGCAGGTCTCGATCTGCCGGGTCAGCGGCCAGCGCGCGACGCCGCATTGCGAGGAACTGGTAACCGATCCGGTCACCGGACGCACGCGTTCCCGCCCGTCCGCGCATGTGGAGTTTTACCGCACCGGCACGGAGGCCAACCTGCCTTTTTGCCAGATCCACTCCGGCGCTTCAGTGGAGGCTCCGTCTTCGAAGGATATCCTGCTGCCGTCGAAGATCGACACCACGCCGGTCCGCTCGAAGGCCCCGATCCTGCTGGGGGATGATCCGTATCATACCGAACAGGTGATGGCGGAGGTCCGCACCCGCCCGATGAATGCCCGCGGCAACGTCCTCGATAGCTTCGAATTGGGCGATGAAGAGAAGCCGGTGAAGCTGCCGTGGCCAAAGCGCCTGGACATCAACACCAGTTCCGACTGACGGGGCGCTTCCGGGAAATCAGCGCTGCATGAGTTCCGCCGCGAGCTGCCCCAGGGTGGCGATCGCGGCGGTTTCGCGTTCGCCGATCACCCGCCCGCAACTGAGGCGGACGTAATTTTTCATCCGGCCGGAGGAGGAGAACAGGCTGCCTGGGATCACGCTGATGCCCCTGGCGATTGCGCGGACGGCGAAAACCTCCGAGTCGAAGTCCGGTGGCATTTCCAGCCACAACACGAAGCCGCCGCGCGGCTGGCTGACCTGGCAGCCGGCGGGAAAGTGGCGGATCACCTCCTCCCGCAGCCGGGTGCATTGCGCCAGATAGACTTCGCGGATGCGGCGCAGATGGCGGTCGTAGCCGCCGGCCTCCAGGAACTCCGCCACGATCAGCTCGGACATGGAGGCATTCCAGGGCGCCTGGATGGTCTTCAGGCGCTTGATTTCCGCCAGATGCTGGCCGGGCACCACCCAGCCGACGCGCAAGCCCGGCGCGATGGTTTTCGAGACGGAGCCGCAGTGGATCACGTCGCCGCCGAACAGAGCGATCGAGGAGGGCGTCGGTCCGTGGTGGGAGAGTTCGCCGTAAACGTCGTCCTCGATCAGGGTGAAGCCGTGCCGGGCGGAGAGGGCGGCGAGGCGTTTCTTGTGGTCGTCCGGCATCAGGCAGCCCAGCGGGTTCTGGAAATTCGGCTGTACCAGGCAGGCGGCGATGCGGTGTTTCTTCAGGGCTCTCTCCAAGTCATCGATGGCCAGGCCGGTGACGGGGTCGACGGGGATTTCGACGGCTTTCAGGCCGAGGTCGCGGACCAGGTTGAGGATGCCGAAGTATGTCGGGCACTCCACGGCGACGATGTCGCCGCGTTTGGTGGTGGCCCGCAGCGCCAGCAGCAGGGCCTCGGTGGCGCCCTGGGTGGTGATGATCTGGTCGGGACCCGCGTCGATACCGGAGCCGAGGAGCTTGCGGGAGACGGCGGCGCGCAGGACGCGGTGGCCCATGGGCGGGGTGTAGCGGAGGGCGACCGGGCCGAGGCGGCGGCCGATCGCATGGGAAATGGTCGACAGCTTGGCGTGAGGGACCATCGAGTCGTCCGGTGCGGCGGATGCGAAGTGGACGACCTGATGGTCGGCGACGGAATCCATCACGGCTTCGAAAATGGCCGACTGCTCCACGACGATCGGCGTGGCCGGGCGCTTCTGGGCGGCGGCGAACTGGCCCTTGAGGATTTCCGGCGGCTTCACGAAGTAGCCGGAGCGCTGGCGGCCCTCGATCAGGCCCTGATCCTCCAGGATGCGGTAGGCCTCCAGCACCGTGGTGATGCTTTTCTGATGCTCGCGGCTGGTCTGGCGGATGGAGGGCAGCCGGTCCCCGGCGGTGAAGGTGCCGCTCTTGATGAGGACGGCGAGGCGCTCCGCCAGGGTCAGATAGAGAGGGGAGGAGGCGCTCATGGGGCCGGCGGGGAGTACAGAAAAGAGCGGTCTCTTTCTGTGATCCCCGGATAATCCGCCCTCTGTACCTCGATGGAAAGCGGGAAATGGGTACAGTGACGGGCGTTGAGACTGGTTACCGGAATCCCCTTCCACGACCTCCGGGTCATCCTGCCAGAACAGGGAGGGGGATTGGGTGGCCAGACTTCCAGCCACCTGATTGTATGATCGTTTTCAAAGTTCTCATCTCCGCCGTTTTGCTGGCCTGGGTCGCAGGCGGTTTTGTGGTCATCGCCAAGTATCAGCAGATCTTCGGGCCGAACCGCGACCACCTTTCGGAAACGCC
>JAQGPE010000083.1 GCA_028293225.1 Akkermansiaceae bacterium
TGGTCTTCGAAAAGACCAGGATCTGCGACTCAACCGGCACCTTCAGGCGGTCGAGCAGGATCCGCAACCTCTCCAGCGGCGGCCGGTCCCGCGGCAGCTCAGGCGCCACCGCGGCGGCGAAAACCGACAATTCATTCGCCGGCGCCGTCGCGGAATAGTGCAGCGGCGCCTGGTCCCAGAGGTCCTCTTCCGCCCGCAGTCCCGCCACGAGCAGGAGGGAAAGAAGCAGGCGTTTCACAGGGCGGGATACGCTGGAAGTCCCTCATTTCTTCCCCGCACGGGAAAGCCAGTTCATGCGATGCGAATTCCTTCCCCCCCCCCCGTATGCACAGACCCCACCATCCAGGACATTGAAGGATAGTGGGGCTGCGAGTTCCGGGGGGCAGGGGGAAAGCTGGCTCGCTTGAGCATGCCTTTCATGCGGCGGCGTATCTCACTAACTCCGTGCTCCCGCCCGCGCCAATCGCCCCGGGGATAAAACCCCAATGGGGGCATGCGAAATCCGGACTCCGAAAATCTGGACTTTTTCTAACAGAAAAGCCGGTCCCGCTTGTTGCGAAACCGGCTTCTGAAAGCCAATGATTTGAGCGAAAACGGCTCTCTCAGAGTGAAAAGCTGTCCTCCTTCGGAGCCTTGCCGAGCGAGATCTGCACCTCGCCGTTGGCGGCCAGGTGGCTCAGGCAGTGATAGACGTCCTCCGGGTCGGCATCGGTCTCGAAGGCGATCTCGTCAGCGTTTTTCGCTTCCGACACCAGCCGGCTGCGCACCTTGCCCAGCAGCTCCAGGAAGGCCGTTGCAGCCTTCTTGCCGGCCTCGACGCCCGGCTGATGGTAGGCGTTGATGTTCACCAGCGACGCGTAGAAAGACACCGTGCGCTCGAACAGCGCGATCAGCATCCCCAGCGTGAACGGCGTCACCTCCGGGATCGAAATCGTCACGCTCTTGCGGCCGGACTCATACAGCGCCTTGCGGGAGCCGCGCAGGAAGCCCTGCAGGTAGTCGGCGGAGGAATTCCCCGGCTCGACCTCGATCGAGTCGCCGCCGCGGCCCTTGCGGACCTCGATGAAGGTCACGAAGAAATTCGCCACCCCGTCGCGGAGCTGTTGGACGTAGGCGTGCTGGTCGGTCGAGCCCTTGTTGCCGTAGACCGCGATGCCCTGGTGGACGGTCTTGCCGTCCAGGTCCTTGTCCTTGCCCAGCGACTCCATCACCAGCTGCTGCAGGTAGCGGGAAAACAGCAGCAGCGAGTCCTTGTAAGGCAGCACCACCATGTCCTTCTCACCCTTGCCGTTGCCCGCGGCATACCAGGCCAGCGCCAGGCGCATGGCGGCATTGTCGCTCACCGGCTTGCGGGTCTCCACATCCATCGCCGCCGCGCCTTTCAGGAAGGCGTCGATGTCGATGCCCTGCAGGGCGGCAGGCACCAGGCCGACCGTCGACATCACCGAGGTGCGGCCGCCGACCCAGTCTTCCATCGGGAAAGTCGTGATAAAGCCCTGCGCCTTCGCGACGCCGTCGAGCTTCGAGCCCGTGCCGGTCACCGCCACGGCGTGTTTGCCGAAATTGAGGCCCGCGGCGTCATAGGCGGCCTTGGTCTCCACCATGCCGTTGCGCGTTTCCGCGGTGCCGCCGGATTTGGAAATCACCACCACCAGCGTCTTGTCCAGGCCCTTGGCGCCGATGTCCGACAGCACCCGGTCGATCCCGGCCGGGTCGGTGTTGTCCAGGAAATGGATCGGCAGCCGCGCGTTGTGGCCGATCGAGTCCGCCACCAGCTGCGGCCCCAGCGCCGAGCCGCCGATGCCGATCAGCAGCACCCGCTCGAAGATCCCGCCGGACGGCGGCGCGACCTGGCCGGTGTGGACCTTTTCCGCGAACTCCTTCAGCGCCGCCAGCGGCTCGGTGATCGACTTGCGGATCTCCGCGTTCGGGGCCAGGCTGGCATTGCGCAGCCAGTAGTGACCGACCATGCGGCCCTCGTCGGGGTTCACGATCTCGCCGGCTTCCAGCTTGGCGATGTCGGCGTAGGCCTTCTCCACCTTCGGGGCGAGAGAGGTCAGGAAATCCGCCGTGAGATCCATGCAGGAGGTATCCAGTGAGAATCCCAGGTGCGGATAGCGGATGAGCGAGTCGGAGTAGGTGGACCAGGACATGGAGTGTAATGAGTTCGAGTCGAAGCGCGACGGGCAGCCGTTTTAGGAATATTAGGGAAAGAAGATGGCAGTGTGACGCTTTCGCGTCGTTCCGCGGCACCAGAAAAGCGCGGATGTCCGCGACGGCAAACTAAAAGCCTGACGGCTGCCATGCAAGAGGCGGCCTCGTCAGATTTGGATGGGTAGGTCTCATCATCGTTAGCTTCCAGAGGCACTCCAGGCATCCAGCACGGCTGTTTTCCACCATGCGCGGGAGACGGCGGCGTTCGGCCTGTCGGTCTGCTTGGCTGCCTTCGCCAAGGCGGCTTGCAGGGCCGCCTCCCGTTCGGCGGGAGAAACTTGCGACCACGCGGCCGTAATATCCGCATTGAAAAGGTAGGCGTAGGTGAGGGTGGTCGTCAGAAATTCCTGGCGCTGCCCCAGAGCGGTTGCGAGCGGCAGCAGCGAGCTGTCCAGCGTTCCATATTGCCCGATGGCGAGGGAAGAAAGGCAGTCC
>JAQGPE010000103.1 GCA_028293225.1 Akkermansiaceae bacterium
GTCCGCACCCAGTTCTTTTCCGCGAATCAGAGCCTGGCCAGCCAGGTGGGTGGAGCTTTCAAGACCGGCAAGACTTCCGTGATGTTCCTGGTCGCCGGACGGGAAGGGGAGGAGACCGAAAACAACGGCCACCTGCCGCCGAACCCGGCCGAGTTCACCTCGTTGTCCTCCCTTTTGAAGGTGGAGCACGAGATCGGCGATAGCACCTTCAAGGCTGCTTTCGAAACGTTCGACCGCCACTCGGTCAGCAACGTCCGGAGCGCGACGATCTCGGATTTCCCGGTCTTCACGAAATATGTCTACAACGAGCAGCAGCTGGAGCGGCAGCGCGCCAGCCTGCGCTGGGAGTGGAAGCCGAAGGACGCGTGGATCACCGAGGTGGACACGATGGCTTACTGGCAGCACGCCGGCAGCGCCAGCGAGAATCAGTCCGCTTCCAAGCCGGTCGAGATCAACGGCGTGCCGATTCCCGGAACCGAGCGCACCCGTCAGCAGCGGATCGATTTCGACACCGACATCAGCGGCTTCTCGTCGATCGCCCGCAAGGAGTTCGGCCACGAAAACGCGATCATGCAGACCTTCCTGGCGGGGCTGGATGTTTCGCTGGAGCAGAGCGCCAACAAGTTCACCCGTCACGACTCGGGGTCTCCCGACGATGTGAACCGGACTTCGTTCGCACCGACCGACACCACCCGCGCGGGGCTGTTCCTGCAGGATGAAATTTCGATCCAGAAGAAGTGGATCATCACGCCGGGCATCCGCTTCGACTATCAGGAGATCAATCCGGATCCGAACCAGGCTTACCTGGATCGCCTGGCTTCGCTGGGTCGCTTCGGCCAGACGCCACCGGAAGACTACAACAACTTCGCCATTTCCCCGCGTCTCAATGTGGCGTGGAAGCCGAAGGATTACCTGCAGGTCTACGGCAGCTATGCCCGCGGGGTGAGAAACCCGAGCGCGGAAGAGCTTTCGATGATCTTCGACCACCCGCCATCGGGTGGCAGCCCGGCCGGAACCCTGACGGTGCCGAATCCGAGTCTGAAGGAAGAGGAAAGCGACGCCTTCGAACTCGGCGTGAAGGGCGATGGCAAGGCCGGCCGGGCCCAGGCCAGCGTCTACTACACCAAGTATCGTAATTTCATCGAGAACGGCGTCCAGACCGGCGAGACGGATGACGAGGGCCGCGACATCGTGACCACCGTCAACCGCGGCAAGGCCGAGATCTATGGCTTCGAGCTGAGCGGGGTACTGAAACCATCGTACTGGTGGGAGCAGGCCAGCGGCTGGGAAATCGGCGGCGCCACCGGCAAGTCGATCGGCAATAACCTGACCGACGATCTGCCTCTCAATACGGTGGACCCGTGGAAGACGGTGGCCTTCGTAGGCTACGACGATCCTGGTGAGAAGTTCGGCCTGCGCCTGACCGGCACTTACACGGCGAAGGTCACCCGGGTGGACGACAGCACCAACCAGGGCAAGTTCTTCCGGCCGCCCTCGTGGTTCACGCTCGATCTTGCCGGCTACTGGCACCCGACGGAGACGCTGACGATCCATGCCGGGCTCAATAACATCTTTGACGAGAAATACTGGTCATGGAGTTCCGTCCGACGGGGCAACGGCCACCTCGGCGGCGATGCGACCGATGACCGGTCCACCGCCCCGGGGAGAAACTTCAGTGTTTCGATCACCAAGACCTTCTAACAGCGATCTGCCATGAAAGCGGTTTTTTCAATCATCGCCCTGGTGGCGTGCGTACCGACGCTGCATGCGGAATCCGTGACCCTGGGGCCTTCCCGGGACACGGACATCTATGCCTTCACGGACATGCCCACGAGCACGATCTATACGCTCGGCGTCAATGCCAGCGGCGAGGGAGCGCCGCACTCGCAGCGCACACTGGTTCAGTTCGACCTGACTTCGCTGGCGATCCCGGCGGCGGAGATCGGCACCGCCACCCTGCGGATGTATGTGGTGGCGCCGGATGCCAATTTCGGCACCTTCACGGGAGGCAACGTTTCCGTCTTCAATCAGACGCAAGCCTGGACGAATGTCAAAGGGTCTCCCGTTCGCTGGAGCGCTCTGGCACCGGGCGCTTTCGTCGGAAACCTGGTGACAACGGCGACTAATACCTGGGTGGAGTTGGATGCCACCGCGCTGGTCCAGGCGTGGGCGGCCGGTACCACGCCAAACTATGGCTTTGAGTTGCAGGCGGAGAGCGAGACCGCGACGCCGGCCATCAATGTGACTTACGCGTCAATGGAACTGGCGGCTCTGGGACAACCCGGACCGCAGCTGGTCATCACGCGTGCGGTCGCTCCCGTGGCGCCACCGGTGCTCACCGTCGCAGCCGGCCCTGCGGATGGTCAGATCACGGTCAGCTGGCCGGTGGCCAACGGCGCCGGCTGGACTCTGCAGCAGGCGGCAAGCCCTGCCGGCCCCTGGACGGCCGATACCACGGCTGCGACTTCAAGCGACGGTCACAATCAGGTGACTCATTCGGTCACCGATGCTCCGGTGGGTTTCTTCCGCCTGATCAAGTAGGTCTCGTCGATCGAGAGCCCGGGTGGAAACCAGCACCCGGCTTTCCAATTGAGCATCCGCTTGCAACCGGGTTCCCTGTCAGGTTCATGCCTGCAGACATACCCATCCACTGGTGGATCATTTTCAACGCCTTCGTCTTCGTGATGCTGGCCCTTGACCTCGGCGTCTTTCACAAGAAGGCCCATGTGGTCAAAGTGAAGGAGGCGCTGGGGTGGACCACGGTATGGATCGTGCTGGCGCTGATCTTCAACGGCTGGATCGGCTGGCAGCTTGGACCACAGAAGGGCCAGGAGTTCTTCGCCGGCTACATTCTTGAGAAGTCGCTGTCGGTGGACAACGTCTTCGTCTTCGCGGTGATCTTCTCCTTCTTCAAGGTGCCGCGCGAGCTGCAGCACAAGGTGCTGTTCTGGGGCATCTTCGGCGCGCTGGCTTTGAGAGCGGGCATGATCGCGGGGGGCGCCGCGCTGCTGACCCACTTCGCGTGGGTCATGTACCTCTTTGCGGCCCTGCTGATCTACACGGGGATCAAGATGTTCTTCCACGACGAGAACTCGGTGGATCCCAGCAAGAGCATCGCGGTGAAGCTTCTGAAGAAGACCATGCCGATGACGCCCGACTACCGGGGCGACCACTTCATCGTCAAAGAAGGCGGTAAGCGGATGGCGACGCCGCTGCTGGCCGTGCTGATCTGCGTGGAAGTCACTGACGTGATTTTCGCGGTGGACTCGATTCCGGCGATTTTCGCGATCACCACCGACACCTTCATTGTCTACACTTCGAACGTCTTCGCGATCATGGGTCTCAGAGCGCTCTATTTCGCGATCGCAGGGATCCTGCCCTATTTCCATTTCCTGAAATATGGGCTGGGCGTGATCCTGACCTTCGTTGGCGCCAAGATGTCGCTGGCGCACACCGCGTGGAAGATCGACACGAACGTCTCGCTCGCGGTCATCGGCGGCGTGCTGGCGATTGCCACGATTGCTTCGGTGATTCACCGCAAAATGAACCCGGAGAAGGAAGCTTGATGGAAAAAGCCGGAGTTGAGGGTATCATCGGCCCGAGATGAGTTCCGTGCTGCTAGAGATCGCGCTGATCGCCGTGCTGCTGCTGGTGAGCGGCGTGTGTGCGATGGTCGAGATCGCGATTATTTCCTCCCGGAAGGGAGTCCTGCAGGCCAGGGCGGAGGCAGGGAACACCGGGGCCGCGATGGCGCTGAAGCTGGCGGAGGCGCCGGACCGGTTCCTGTCGACCGTCCAGATCGTGATCACTTTCGTGGCGATCGTGGTCGGAGCGATGAGCAGTTGCAGCCTGGTCGGAAAGCTCGCTGAATTTCTGGTCACCGTTCCCGGGCTGCAGTCGATGGCGGTCAACCTCTCGTGGGTGCTGGTGATCGGGCTGGTGACTCTCTTTGCCTTGGTGATCGGGGAACTCGTGCCGAAGCGGCTGGCGACGCGGTTTCCGGAGAACATCGCGAGCGCCATGGCGGAGCCGATGGATGCGCTGGCAAAAATGGCGGCGTTACCGGTGGGGTTTCTGGCATGGACCACGACGGCGATCCTGAGGTCATTCGGGATTCGCGATACCGAGGAAGCGCGCATCTCGCGGGAAGAGTTCAACGTGCTGATCCGCGAAGGCATGGTCGCGGGAGGGATCGAGCATACCGAAACCCAGATGATGGAGGGGGTGCTCGGTTTCGAGAAGCTCGACGTCTACGACATCATGATCCCGCGGCCGAAGATGGTCTGGATCGGCCGTGATGAATCGCACGAGGAAGTATGGCCGCGGATCGTGAGGAGCACGCAGAGCTTCTTCCCAGTCTATCAAGGGCAAAAGGACGACATCGTCGGCGTGGTGTCGGTGAAGGACTGCTACGCCCAACTGGCAGCGGGGATTGAGGTGCGGTTCCAGAACCTGATGCAGACGCCGCTTTTCGTTCCGCAGACGCAGAAGGCCAGCAAGCTGCTGGAGGAATTCCGCCGTACCGGCAACCACGCCGGCTTTGTGATCAACGAGTATGGCGGCGTTACCGGCATGGTGACGTTGATCGACCTGATGGAGGCCATCGTGGGCGACGTGCCGTCAAAGGAGGAGCGCTTGAGTCTGCCGGTCAAGCAGCGGGCGGATGGCACGTGGCTGATTGACGGATTGGTCGATCTTACCAAATTGCCTCCTCATTTGGAGGGGTTTGTCGTTCCTCCCAGCGACAATGACGAGAACCAGACCATTGCCGGACTGTTCTCGCACCAGCTGTCCCGGTTTCCCGCGGAAGGCGATGTGATCGAGCTCAGCGGCTGGAGCTTTGAGATCGTCGACATGGATGGCATCCGGGTCGACAAGGTCCTGGCGACCCGGCTGAATACTCCGGAACTGGAGTATCCAGGTGAGGGGATCTGAGAGGCTTAAAGGATCGAGCCGGGAGCATAGGCCGCGGCGGCAGGATGGGCAGCCTCAAGCGTGGCGATCGTCTTTGCGAAGTGCGCGACCTGGGCCAGGGCAGCACCGGCATTGGACTCCCCGGCGGCGACGATCGCAGCGAGAGCGGCCTCATCCATGGGGATGCGGTCGTCGGCGGCGAGGCGGAGCACGAGGTCGTTCGTGGCGGCCTTGCCGGTGCGGAGATCGTTCACGGTGGCCACGGCGTGTTCCTTGATGGCGTGGTGGGCGGTTTCGCGACCGACGCCCGCTTTCACGGCTTCCATCATGATCGTGGTGGTCATCAGGAACGGCAGGTAGTGGGCGTTTTCCTTGGCGATGACGGCCGGGTAGGCATCCATCTGGTCGAGCACCGTGAGGTAGGTTTCGAAGAGGCCGTCGATGGTGTAGAAGGCGTCCGGCAGCATCACGCGGCGGACCACGGAGCAGGACACGTCGCCTTCATTCCACTGGTCACCGGCGAGACCGGTGGCCATGGCGAGATAGCCTTTCAGAATGACGTGGAAGCCGTTCACCCGTTCACAGGAACGGGAATTCATCTTGTGAGGCATCGCACTGGAGCCGGTCTGGCCCGGGGCAAAACCTTCGCTGGCGGTCTCATGGCCGGCCATGAGGCGAAGAGTGCGGCAGAAGGA
>JAQGPE010000162.1 GCA_028293225.1 Akkermansiaceae bacterium
GGAATCACGATGGCGACGTGGATCCAGCCGGCGCCGCGGGGATCCGAGACCGCGGCCGTGTTGAAGTTGATGCCGCCGCCATTGAACTCAGCGCGGAAGCGGTAGCTGGTGCTGTGGTTCAGGTTGATGTCGAAGCGCTTCCCATTGTTGGCGGTGCCTGACCCGTTCGGAGCGCCCCAGGAGATGAGGGTCGAGCGGATGCCGACGCCCTGATCGACGTCGGCATTGGCCCAGAAAGCGATGGTGCGGGCGTGGGTGCCGGTGACGCCTTTCTGGCCGGTCAGGATGACCTTCGGTGCGGTGGCTCCACCGAAACGCAGGGCGCCGGAGAGCTTGCCATCGGTCCAGCTGGTGGCGCCGAAACCGGTGAGCGTGCCGAGCGGGCGGCCGCCGGCTTCATAGGCCACGGAGCCGCTGGTTTCATCGAGCGGCAGCCAGAGGTTTTCGTTGGCGGCGTAGACGCTGACGTGGACGGTGGCGGAGGTCTGCGTCTCGCCATCGGTGACGATGTAGGAGAAGGCGTCCTCGCCGAAGAAGCCGGGGCGCGGCGTGTAAACGATCGAACTCCCGCTGATTTCCGCGCGGCCGTTCGGCGGGGTGGTGGCTGAGACGATCGAAAGCGGCGACGGCAGGTTGTCGGCGTCGAGGTCATTGCCCAGGACCGCGATGCTGACCGGCGTCCCCTCCCCGCTGGCGCTGCCGGTGGTCTGGGCGAAATCATCGCTGGCGACCGGGGAGCTGGGCTGTGGCTCGGCCTCGACGAAGAAGGCGCCGGCCGGGACGTCCTGAAGGGTGAAGCCGGGGCCGCTCCACTGCAGGCTGAGCTGGTGCGCGGCGGCATTCGCATGGCGGTAGTAGATGCGGACCGGGTGGAAGCCGGCCTTCAGCGGGATATTGCCGGAGGATTGGTCCGCGCCGGGGGTGTAGCCGAAGTCGGCATCGAGCAATTGGGCGTCGTGGATGCGAATGAACGCGCCGGTGTCGGTGGCCAGATGGAACTGGTAGGTGCCATCGGCCGGGACGCGCAGGTAGCCGGAGTAGAGGATGCCGACATCGTCCTCGCGACTGCGAACCGCGAGGTCCAGCGAGGTGGTGCTGCCGGTGGCGACAGGCGTCTCGTTTTCCAGATCCGGGACCCAGGGGGCAGCGAGCTCGTAGCTCTTCCAGGTCAGGCCATTGGCGAAGCCGGGCAGAGGGATGCCGGGGACCAGTTCATTGTCATAGGGGCGCGGCGCGTTGGCATTGGCGCGGCGGAGACGCAGGGTCAGGTCCTTGAACTCGCGCTGAGTCGGAATGCCGGGCTGGCCGGAGAGATCGGTGGTTTCCTTGATGTCCGTGGCCACGTTGTAGATCCGGAAGTCGGTGGCCTCATGGCTGGCGATGTTGGTGCGGACGGCCTTGAAGTCGCCGATCTGGACCACCTGCATCTGGTTGCGGGCCACGCCGCGGTGGGCGGTTTCGAAATCGGCGTAGTTGGGAGTATTCCCCGCGTAGTAGTACTCCGAGTAGACGATCCCTTTCTTCTGCTCGCCCTGGCCGGTCAGGGTCGGGAGGATCGAGACGCCATCGGAGCGCTCGGGCTTTTTCACCCCGGCCAGTTCGGCGAAGGTCGGCAGCCAGTCCTGGAACTGGGACGGCGCGGCGGAGGTGGTGCCGGCGGCGATGCCCGCGGGCCAGCGGACCAGGGCGGGCATGCGGATGCCGCCCTCCCAGAGGTCGCGCTTGATGCCATCGTACGGGCCGTAGGTCGCGAAGTAGGTGGGATTGTAGGTGTAGAGGCCGCCGCTGCCCGCTTCGTTGTGGGTGCCGTTGTCGGAGGTGAAGACGATCAGGGTGTTCTGGTCGACGTTCAGGTCCTTGAGCGTCTGGATCACGTCCTGCACGGCGTCGTCGAGGCGGCGGACGATGGTGGCGTGGCGCTTGGCGTATTCCGGCCAGTTCTGGTCGGCGTAGTCGGGGTGCAGGTAGGAATTGATCGTGCCATTGGCCGTATTGACGAGAGCGCCGGGGGTTCCGGTCCATTGCAGGCCGCCGGTGATGCCGCCGCCCGCGGGATAGGCCTGGGTCGGCAGATCGAGGCGGGCGTGCGGGGCGGTGTAGGCGAGGTAGAGGAAGAATGGCTGGTCCGGGTGGGCGGTCTTCTGGTCGATCAGCCATTTCTTCGACCGGGCGGTGATGAAGTCGGTCGAGTAGGCCTTGTCGAGCTGATCGGTGATCAGGTTGAACCCATCGTAAACGCGGGCGTTCACGCCTTCGCCGACGGAGGTTTCCTTCGGGTAGTGGTAGTGGGCGTCGCCGTGGTTGATGTAGCCGAAGAAGTAGTCGAAGCCGCGGTTCTGCGGGTGGCCGGGCAGGGTGTTGTTATTGCCCGCCAGGCCCCACTTGCCGATGTTGGCGGTGGCGTAGCCAGCCTGCTTGAGGACGGATGCGAGCGTGTGGTTGTTCTCGATTTCGTCGTCGAACTCATTGTCGCGGATGTTCGCGTGGCCCTGGTGGACACCGAGCAACAGCGAGGCGCGGGAGGGGGCGCAGACCGAGACCGGGCAGTAGTGGCGGGTCAGGATCTTGCCCTCCGCGGCGAACTGGTCGAGGTGCGGAGTCTTGAACTTCTGGGTGCTGGTGCGGGCGTTCTGCCAGAGCACGCCGATGTCGCCTGGGCCGAGGTCATCGGCCAGGATGAAGACGATGTTCGGGCGCGGGGCGTCGGCCGCGAGAGCGGTTGAGACGACAGCAAGGGCTGCGGCGAGGGCGCGAATGAGCGATTTCACGACGATGGGTGAAGAGAGAAACTACCAGATATGCCGTAGATTCAGGCCTGGCGGCGGCGGCGCAGCAGCGGCAGGACGGCCGCGGCGCTGGCGAGCAGAGCCGAGGTGGGCTCCGGGACGGCATTTCCGGTCAGGACCAGGTTGTCGATCGCCACGTTGTTGCCGGAGGTGGCGAAGCTGCTGGCCGTAACGACGAAGGTGTAGGCGGTCCCGGAATTCAGGTCCGGCAGCGCGGTCAGATCGAGGTTGGCCGTCACGCCGCCAGCGGTGCCGCCGGGGTCGGTGACATCGGCGAAAGCGGAACCGAGCGAAGTCGTGCCGTCGAAGATTTCGAGCGTGTAGCGTACCGACTTCGAGGCGGACTGGGTGCCGGCGGTGTTGCTGATGGCGCGGAAATCGAGCGCGAAACCGGTGAGGTCGAGTCCGACGGTCGGATTGACGATGAACGAGGTAGCCCAGGGGCCGGCGGTCTCGATATTGCGGGCGACCTGGATGTTGTCGGCGGGAGTGCCGCCGGTGCGGAAACCGAAGGTGGTGGCGGGGGCGGCCGGGTCGTAGAAGGTGAGCGTGGCAGCCGGAACTTGGACGCCATTGGCGGTCCAGGAGATATTGGTGGCGGAGCTGCCCGAGGTGTCGACGCCGGTGAAGTCGGTGGCGAGGACCGTGGCGGCGTGGCCGAGGGACGACGAAAGGACGGCGGCGGTAGCAACGAGAACGAGGGAACGGAACATCATGGCAACGAGGGGAGCGCAGGATTTCCAGTGGGCTGGTCTTTCCCGGCGCGCGATGGCGGCTCAACCTCGGGTGTTCCCGTGGGCTTC
Source organism: Akkermansiaceae bacterium (assembly GCA_028293225.1). Taxonomy (GTDB): domain Bacteria; phylum Verrucomicrobiota; class Verrucomicrobiia; order Verrucomicrobiales; family Akkermansiaceae; genus Haloferula. The sequence continues at coordinate 3,590 of JAQGPE010000162.1, forward strand.
AACCCGGCGCTCTTGGAGCGGGGCGGCGGGACATTTGACGGGTGGAACGGGAGTGTCAAATCAATCCATACTAGCTTGAGTACTTTTGTTGGGTATTCCCTAAAAGTGCCGGACGGGTGAGATTCGTTAACCGCGGTGGATCGGAGGAGAACCGCAGATGAAAGGCAGGATGGTGGGTGAGGTTTGGCAGGTTGTTTCGGGTGGGAGGGAGATGGGTGAGGCGGACTGGTGAAGAAGAGCGGGCGCGTCGAGGCTGCTGAAAGAAGTCACGCGAGGACGCGCCCGTCTTGCGGCTTCGCCGGGTGCCTCTACCAGGGGTTTCACCCCTGGCTGTCTCATTTCGCGCCTGCGGCGCTCTAAGAAGTGGGTGAGGTTGGTTAAGGGGATTCGATCGAGATAGAAATGGGTGAGGCTGAGGTGGATCGTTCCGGGAAGTGCGGCCTGCGGCCGGGAGGTTTTCAGAGCAGCCACGGGACGTGTCAGCCACTTGGCCGGCATGGGGCGCAGCGCTGCGGTGAGACACGGCTGGACTGCCTGGGATCGTGCGGCCTGCGGCCGTGGGCCGTCTGACGGGGGGCTGGAAAGCCCCCGCTCCTTTCCGCGCTGCGGTGAAACCATGTCGCTGGTCATTCGCGGCGATCCTGAGGGAAGGAGCGCCGGGGAAGCGATTGTGGGAGGCGCAAGATGAATGCGGCTACTTCCGGAGTTTGAGGGGGAGGCCGTGTTTCATGCGGAGGGTGATGGCGGGCTCCGGTTCGATGGGATGGCCGGGGAGGGCTTCGATTTCGAAGTGGCGGAGGATCATCGGGAGGATGACGCGGGCCTCGGCGAGGGCGAACTCACTGCCGATGCAGTAGCGCGGACCGGCGCCGAAGGGGTAGTAGGCGGGGTGGTCACGCCGCTCGAAACGCTCGGGAAGGAAATCCTCCGGCCGGTCCCAGAAGGCGGGGTGGCGGTGGAGGGTGTAGGGGCTGATGATGAGGCCGGAGCCGCGCGGGATGAAGAAGCCGCCGATTTCGTCGTCAGCGATGACGTGGCGCTCCATGGCCCAGATCGGCGGGTAGAGGCGGAGGGTTTCCTCGAAGACGTGGAGGGTTTGCGGGAGTTGCGCGAGGTCGGCCATGGCGGGCAGGCGGTCGCCGCAGACCTGCTGGAATTCGCTGCGGATGGCGTCCGCCCACTGCGGATGGCGATCGAGGAGGTGGAGGGACCAGGCCAGGGCGTTGGCGGTGGTTTCGTGGCCGGCGAGGAGGAAGGCGATGGCTTCGTTGCGCACCTCGGCGTCGCTGAGGGTGAAGCCGCTTTCGGCATCCTGGCTGGCCATCAGCATGCTCAGCAGATTCGGCTGGGCGGGTGGATTCGCGCGCTGGCGGGCGATGAGGCGGGCCACGATGGCATCGACCTCGGCGAGGGCTTTCGCGAAGCGGCGGTTGGCGGGGGTGGGCCAGCCGGGCGGGGCGTTCACGATGCTACGCCATCTGCCGTAGGTGTGGGTGACCAGCACGTGCATGGCTTCCTCCACGGCGCGGGCTTCCTGCTCCAGATCGGCGCCGAAGAGGCAGCGGCCGACGATGCGGAAGGTGAGCTGCATCATTTCCGAGGCGGCCTCGACCGGTTGGCGCGCCTGGGCTTTTCGCTGCCAGTCCGTCAGCATGATGGCGGTGCAGTCCGCGATGGTGTCGATGAAGCCGGCGACCACGGTGCGGTGGAACATCGGCTGGATCAGCTTGCGGCGCCGCTGCCAGGATGCGCCATTGGCGGTCAGCAGGCTTTCTCCGCAGATCAGGCTGAGGGCGCTGGAGCTGCGTGAGGCCTTGTCGTAGTTGGCGCGGTGGCGGATGAGGACGTGCGCGACGTGGTCGGGGTGATTGACCAGGTGCATGACCATGGGACCCACGCGGAAACGGACCACATCGCCGCACTGGCGGGCGCCGTCGATCATGAGGCCCAGCACGTCGCGGCGCAGGCGGTGAAGATGGCCGGTGAGAAAGGCTCCCTGCGGGCTGGGGGCGAGGCGCTTCATCAGACGACGTGGTAGCCGAAGGGTTCGTAGAACTCGCGCCACTCGGAGCGGAGGCGCTGATTTTCGGCGGCAGTGAGAGGAGGGAACTGATTCTTTTCGTAGCCTGTCAGCGTGGCGGCATAGGCGGCGATTTTTGGCAAGGCGCCATCGATGCCGGGGAGTGAGAGCCGGGCGTAGATTTCGCGCACGGTCGTGAGAGGATCGCGCTCAAGTTGTTCGAAGCCGACCTGATGGAAGTTGCCCGGTGGGATCAGCGGCAGATCCCGGGTAAAGGCGCTGTAGAGGGTGCGGTAGCGGGCGAAGATCTCGTCATCGATGCGGCTGCGATCCGGGCGCTGCAGATAGGTGTGCCACATCGCGGTGTCATAGTAGTGGCGGAAGGATTGCAGCACCTCCTCCGGACGGCGGTGGATGTGGACGAACTTCGCGTCCGGGAACATCTCCAACAGCAGGCGGATGCGGGCGGTGTGCGGCGGCGATTTCAGGAGCAGCGGGCGGCCGCCGTACTTCAGGGTGAGTTTTTTCAGGAACCAGCGGAAGCCGTCCTGCCAAGCCGCGATCTCCGCGCGGGGGACGCCGTCGAAGGTGAGGTAGCGCTGGTAGTGGTCCTCCCGGCGGGGGAAGGAGACGCCGAGATAGGGCGAGAGCAGGCTGATGAGCAGCGGCGCGAACTCATCCTCCTGCGGGGACTCGAAGCTCAGCGCCATGTTGTCCATCGGCCGCTTGCCGGGGACCATCCAGGCGAAGCGGCGGGTGTTGATTTCCTCCGTGGTGAGGAAGGTGTGCGGGTTCACCACCTGATAGGTGTTCGCATAGGCGAAGCCCGCGTCGTCCTGGGCCAGCAGGTTGTGGAGGTGGGTGGTGCCGCTGCGCCAGTGGCCGAGGATGAAAAGCGGCGGGCGGGTGATTTCGGTGGCGGCGATGCGTTCGCCGTATTCGCGCTGCTCGCGGCGGCGGTGCCAGGAATTGAACACGCTGAGCGCGCTGACCACCGCGGCGCGATGCCAGTAAACCGGGTCCACTGCAAAGCCGTTTTCCCGCAGCAACCGCCACCAGTCGCCCGCGGTGATGCCGGCCAGATAGTTGTGCGCGACACTCCAGCGATGTTTTAGCGGACTTTTCAAAAGCTTCGATTAGATTGGGCGGCGCGACTTCCAAGTCAACTCCATCGCCCCGCCGTGCGCGGTGCGCAAATTCAACCAACTTTTCCCCATTTTTCCCGCATCATGAGCTCCCCTATCCGCCTGGCCTACGACCATCCAGAAGACCGCGCCCAACTCGCCGGACTGCGCCAGGAAATGGTGCGCGCCATCACGGACGGTGACATCGATACGATCGTTTCGCTGCTGCATCCGAACGTGGTGGTGACTTGGCAGGATGGCCGGGTGTGCCGCGGGCGGGACGAGGTTTACGATTTCTTCGTCGACATGGCCTCGAAGTCCAAACGGGCGTTCCAAGGCTACAAGATCCCGCCGACCCCGGATGAACTGACGATCCTGCATTCGAATGCGACTGCTGGCGTCGTGTATGGCTACAATGTCGGCCAGTTTTACCTGCTGGGCCGTGAAGTGGAGATGCACAACCGCTGGACGGCGACTGTCGTGAAGGAGCAGGGGCAATGGCTGATCGCCGGCTATCACGTCTCCATGAACATCCTGGATAATCCGCTGCTGAACGGGATGAAGAAGGCGGCGCTGATCGGGACCGGAGCGGGGTTGCTGCTGGGGCTGCTCGGCGGCAAGTTGTTTGGGCGCGGGGGGTGGGAGGAGGAGTGATCCTCTGGCAGCTTTCCTAGTAGAGCCCTTTGAAATCCGTGCCGAATCGATCGATCAACGGCTGAAGCCCACGTCCCAGGATCTCGATCCCGTTTTTGCCCGATCCGCCCTGGGGCTCCGTGGCCTCGGCCTGGATCGTCCAACGCACGCCGCCGTCTTCCGGGTCCAAAGGCTGGAATTTCACGGTGCCCGCCCCTGCCCAGAATCCACAGAACCGGGTGTCGAACTCCAGATCCTGGAACATCAGCTC
>JAQGPE010000185.1 GCA_028293225.1 Akkermansiaceae bacterium
AGCCCCTTCTCGACGAAATCCGGAGTGTCCGCCGCCGTGCCGGCCGGAGATGCCAGGATCTCCTTCAGCGACCTGGGCTCCCGCGAGTCCCGCGGCGAGTCCTGCCTCCCCGCCTGGACCTGCGCCGGCGTGAGCGGCCGCGGGCCCGGGTGACCGTGCCGCCAGCCGCCCCATACCAGAGCCCCGATCCCGAGGGCAACCGCATGGGTCATGGCAGTGGCGGCGCGCGGCCCTATGAGCATCCACGCATATGGCCAGATCGACTACGGCATGTCAATCGCCCCCGTGTTGTGAACATTTGTTTAGGGAGGACCGCGGGCGGTTGTGACAACTAAGACTTATCCGTCTTCGCGCCCTGTCCAGCACAAGCCGCTTCCTTTCCCCCGGCCAGTCCGCGGTCGGGAGCAAAGCAGCCCCGCGGGATTTCTTCCGCTTCAGACCGCTGCGGAGAGGATTCGGTCAATTTTATGCTTTTCCTGAAACCTTCCACGCGCCGTGCTTCGCTATCCGAGCTACGATGATGATGAAAAAGGCACCCACCATTCTAACGATTTCCGCCCTCGCCCTGGCGACGGCAGTCCACGCGAACCCCAGTAAAGGCGAACCCGGCGTGAAAATCGTCACCGGCTCCAGCAAACAGGATGTCTGGTTCAAGGTCGGCGACGTCCCCTCGATCGCGAAGGATGACGCCGCCAGCGACGCCACCTTCACGGTGGTGGCAGGCGAAGCCGATGCCGAGAGCGGCCCGCTGGATGTGCTGCACGACGACAGCGGCCCCTCGAACTCCGACGCCCCGGAGGAAAACTTCTTCTTCGGCAGCACCGGCCGGATCGAAGTCGATCTGGGCAAGCTGATCGACGTGAAGGCGATCGACACCTACTCCTGGCATGCGGGCGGCCGCGCGCCGCAGGTCTACAAGGTCTACGTCGCAACCGGCACGGAAGCCGGCTTCAACAAGGCACCGAAAGAGGGCACCGATCCCGCCACCTGCGGCTGGAAGCTGCTCGGCCAGGTCGACACCCGTCCGGAAGCCGGCAGCGGCGGCGGCCAGCATGGCGTGCAGGTTTCCTCCGAAGCCGGACCCTCGCTGGGCAAGTACCAGCACATCCTGTTCGATGTCGCAGAGGCCCGCGAGGCAACCTTCTTCAGCGAGATCGACGTGATCGACGCCGGCGCTCCCGAGCCGAAGCGGATCAGCGCCGCCGACAAGATCGTCAAGACCTACGACTCCGAGGACGGCAAGTATCACTACGTGCTGGATGCCAGCAAGGCCCCCGACCTGGTCGACTGGTCGGAGAAGGAACTGATTCCGGTGGTCAAGGAATGGTATCCCAAGCTGGTGGCGCTGCTGCCCAGCGAGGGCTACAGCGCACCGACCACGATCAACCTCCGCTACGTGCGGAACATCTCCGACTCGGTCCCGGCCTACATGACTCCGGATGGCGTGACGCTGAGCGGAAAGTGGTTCCACTCCGAGCAGAAGGGCGAAGCCAAGGGAGCGGTCGTTCACGAACTGGTCCACGTGGTGCAGGCCTACGAGCTGGCCGCGAAGAACAATCCGGAGCCGAAGGACACGCCTAGCTGGGTGACCGAGGGCATCGCCGACTATGTCCGCTGGTTCATCTACGAGCCGCAGAGCAAGGGCGCGGAGATCGGCAAGGCGGACGCGGCGGAAGCCAAGTATGACGCCAGCTACCGCACGACCGCGAATTTCATGGACTATGTGAACCGTACTTACGGCGGCAAGGTGGTCCAGGACATCAACGCCGCGGCCCGCGACGGCAAGTATTCCATCCGCCTTTGGAAGAAGCTCACCGGCAAGAAGGTCGAGGAGCTGGCCGACGAGTGGAAGCAGGCGCTGCAGAAGTGAGCGGTGGTCCGGAAATGGGGGCACCCGATTGGACTGTCGTTCTTTCCCTGGACGCGGGGTAGGACCGCATCGTCCTTATCCCCCTTGGCCTTCTCAAAAAGCCCGTGGCGTCGCCGCGGGTTTTTTGCTAACCGGGAGGCGGCAGCCGAAAAACTGCCGAACCCGTTACCACCTATGAAATCCATCCTTTTAACCGCGCTCGCATCCGCCGCGCTCCTCGCCACCGCTCATTGCAACATTCCGAAGGAGGGCGAGGCGGTGACGCTCGACTCGCTCCAGAAAGCCGAGTGGGTCCAGGGCGAGGCCGCCACCACCTGGGAGCCGGGCAAGCTCTACGTGCTGGAGTGCTGGGCGACCTGGTGCGGTCCGTGCATCGCCTCCATCCCGCACATCGACGCGCTCCATGACAAGTATGCCGGACAAGGCCTGAAGGTCATCGGCGTGAATGTCTATGAAGACGGCAAGGACCAGGTCGCGGAGTTCGTGAAGAAGAAGGGCGACGGCATGTCCTACCCGGTGGTCTATACCGGCAAGGGCAGCGAGTTCGAAAACGCCTGGATGCGCAGCGGCAACATGTCCCTGCCGATCCCGCAGGTGCACCTGGTGAAGGACGGCAAGCTGCTGGCCCGCGTCAATGCCGCGGCGCTCACCGATGAGGTGGTCGAGGGGATCCTGAAAGGTGGCGACGCCCAGGAGGCCGTGTTGAAGGAAATGAAGGAGGCGCAGCTCAAGAAGATGCAGGAAGCCAAGGCGCGTGCGGCCACCGCCATCGTCCCCGCGACGCCTGCGGTTCCAGCCACGCCCCCAACTCCGGCCACCGAGCGGAAGTAAGCCATCCGCTCCGGAACCGCTCTTTAAAAAAGGCCTGCGGAAGTTTCCGCGGGCCTTGTTATTTCCGGAGCAAATCCTCCCCTGCGCAGTGCCCGGGCGGAGGCCTGGCTATGGCACGGATGGAGCCAGGATTTCGGCCCGCTGTTTTTGATATTCGGCCTGGGTGACGCTCCCGGAGTGACGGGAATTCTCCAGATCCATGAGCCTCCCGCCCCTGGTGGGAGGATCGATTTTTACCGCCGTAGCGCAACTGCTCAACGTGAGGGCCGAGAACAGGACCGCGGCGGCGGTGAAGGGGTGAAGGACATTCATTTTCATAACGATTCCACAAGGTTGCCCGGCTCAGTGACTGCTATCCGTCCCGGCCAGAATCCGAGCCTTCTGGGTTTGATATTCAGATGGTGTGATGGCCTTGGATTGAAGAGCTTCTTTCAGTTCGGTGAGTTCCTTGCCTTTGGAAGGAGCCTCAGCCTTTAACGCGATGACGCAGCTGTTCAGGGCCAGCGCTGAGGTCAGGGCCACGGCGGCCGTGGTGATGATGCGGACATTCATTTTCTTAGCGGTGTGTTCGTTGTATTGTATTTCGTCACTCCAGAGGCCGGGGTGCTGAGACAGCCGGAGATCCTTGCTCGCGTGTCTTCGTGGAAGACACGTCGCGCCGGGGAGGCGCCGTGACAGGCAATCGCAAAAAATTTCGAGGAGGTCCGGTGGTGGTCCGGGAAGGCAGCGAACCGCAGGCTGTGGGCGCGGCCGCGGCGCGGTGGCGGTGGCGGTGGGAGAGCGCCTGAATTTCTGCAAATAGGGAAACATCGGCTGAACCTCGGTAACCTCCCGGGCCTTTTCCGTTTGAGACAGGTAGAAGGGAGCAGAAAAATCTGCAGGAATTTTGTCACGGCCTCTCCCTGCGGGGACGTGTTTCTTTTGAAAAGCGATGAAGAGCGATG
>JAQGPE010000210.1 GCA_028293225.1 Akkermansiaceae bacterium
GGCGACGTGGTCGGCGACCACACCGTTCTCTTTGCCGCCGATGGAGAGCGCGTCGAACTGACCCACAAGGCCAGCTCCCGCCTCACCTTTGCCGCCGGCGCTGTCCGTGCCGCCGTCTGGCTCGCCGACAAACCGGCCGGCATCTACGACATGCAGGACGTCCTAGGCCTGAAGTGACTCCAGCGGCAGAAGCCGCTTTCCAACTCCTCCTGTCATGTCCGTTAGAGTTGGCATCGCCCTCGGTTCGAATCTCGGCAACCGCCTGAAGCACCTTCAGGAGGCGCGGGAAATGCTGCGCAGGATCTCCTCCGGCGGCGATCTCCTGCAGGCTCCCATCTACCAGACCGAGCCCGTCAACTGCCCGCCCGACTCGCCGGATTTCTACAATACCGTGGTCGAGATCGACTACTCCGGCAGCCCCCACGATCTGCTCGACGCCACCCAGGCGATCGAGTTCCATCTCGGCCGCCAAGCCGCCGCGGAGCGGAATGCGCCGCGGATCATCGATGTCGATATTCTCTATTTCGGCGCGGAACAGCTTTCCGGCGGGATTCTCGAAATCCCCCATCCCCGGCTGCTTTCCCGCCGTTTCGTCCTGCAACCGCTGGCCGATATCCGGCCGGATTTGATTCTGCCCGGAGATGATGCACCGGTATCCGAGCATCTCCACCACCTGGACTCCACCGAGCTGCCGCTGGTGATGGTCCAGGCTGTCTGGTAATTCCTTTTCCCCATTCCCGTGAACGGTACCGAGAAAGCCTCTGCCTTCGCCTCCCGCAAGTCCGGCGGCGCCCCGCTGTCGATGCTCACCGCCTACGACTACCCGACCGCGAAGCTCTTTGACGAAGGCGGGGTCGACGCGTTGCTGGTCGGCGATTCACTCGGGATGGTGGTGCTCGGCTTTCCTGATACGACCCACGTGACCTTGGACATGATGCTTCATCACGTCGCTGCCGTCGCCCGCGCCACCCCGAAAGCGCTGATCATCGGCGATTTCTCCATCGGCACCTATCCGGACCCGGAAACCGCCGTCGTCAACGCCCGCAAGCTCGCCGCCGCCGGGGCTGATGCCGTGAAGCTGGAAGGAGGCGTCGCCCAAGCTGACAAGGTGCGAGCCATCGTGGAGGCAGGCATTCCCGTCTGCGGCCACCTCGGCATGCTTCCCCAGAGCGTGCTGGAGGAGGGCGGCTATAAAAAGAAGGGCAAGACCCCCGAACAAAGCGCCGCGATCCTGGCCGACGCCCGCGCTCTGGTCGATGCCGGGGTTTTCGCGATCGTGCTGGAAAGCGTTGTCCCCGCCACCGCCGCCCATATTACCAGGGAAATCCGGATCCCGACGATCGGGATCGGCTGTGGCACCGGCAACTGCGATGGCGAGGTCTCCGTCGCCACCGACCTGCTTGGCACCTTTCCCTGGTTCGTCCCGCCTTTCGCCCGCCCGGAGGCCGATCTCGCGCCTCAGATCGTCGCTGCCGCCCGAGCCTACGTGGCCCGGCAGACCCGGCTCTGACCCATCCTTTCTTTCCTCCCCCATGATCTCCTCCGAAAAACAGGCCGCGCTCGACGAACGGATGGCCCGCATGGGCATCAAGGAGGATGACCTGATCGAAAAGTTCGTCCTCGGCTCCGGCGCCGGCGGCCAGAAGATCAACAAGACCTCCAGTTGCGTCTTCCTGAAACACCTCCCCACCGGCGTGGCGATCAAGTGCCAGATCGAGCGCTCCCGGGAGATGAACCGCTTTCACGCCCGCCGCGAACTTTGCGACCAGCTCGATGCCATCAAGGCGGGCACGGCGGTGGCCAAGACCCAGGCGATCGAAAAGATGCGCCGCACCAATCGCAAGCGCTCCAACCGTTCGAAGGCCCGTTCGGTCGCCGACAAGCGCAAGACCTCGGTCAAAAAGAACCTCCGTCGCGGCCCGAAGGGGGATGATTGATTTCCCCCGCGAACGCCTCTAGCCTTCGTCATGCAACCCTATCTCGATCTCATGCGCGACGTGCTGGCGCACGGCGAAAGCCGTTCCGACCGCACCGGCACCGGCACGCTCTCGCTGTTCGGGAGACAGGTCCGCTACGATCTCCGCGAGGGCTTCCCGTGCCTGACGACCAAGAAGTTGCATCTCCGCTCGATCATCCACGAGCTGCTTTGGTTCCTGAAAGGCGACACCAACATCGCCTACCTGAAGGAAAACGGCGTCCGGATCTGGGACGAGTGGGCGGATGAAAGCGGCGACCTCGGCCCGGTCTACGGCCGCCAGTGGCGCTCCTTTCCAGCGCCGGATTCCGATGGCCGCACGGTCGATCAGATCGCCGAGCTGATTCACGGCCTGCGCGGCAATCCCTCGTCGCGCCGCCATCTGGTGGTCGCGTGGAACCCCGGCGAGGTCAACCGCATGGCCCTGCCGCCCTGCCACTGCCTGTTCCAGTTCTTCGTCCATGAGCCCGACTCCGACCGCCCCGGCCTGTCCTGCCAGCTCTATCAGCGCTCGGCCGACCTGTTCCTCGGCGTGCCCTTCAACGTCGCCTCCTATGCGCTGCTGACGATGATGATCGCCCAGGTCTGCGGCTACGAGGCCCGCGAGTTCATCCATACCTTCGGTGACCTGCACCTCTACAAAAACCACCTGGACCAGGCGAAACTTCAACTGACCCGCGCGCCGCTGCCGCTACCCACCATGTGGATCAATCCCGAGGTGAAGGAGATCGACGACTTCACCTTTGAAGACTTCCGCCTGGAGAACTACACCCCGCTTCCGCACATCAAGGCGGAAGTTTCCGTCTAACACCGCCATGCGCCGGCTTGAGCACCGCACCCAGAAGCCGCTGAGCCGGCCGCAGTTCGCGATGCGGATGCTCCACTGCCTGGTGGTGGCATCCGGCTTTCTCTTTGTCGGCCTCTTTATAGGCATGGCCGGCTACCACTGGATCTGCGGCTTCAACTGGGTCGATTCCTTCCTGAACGCCTCGATGATCCTGGGCGGGATGGGGCCGGTCGGCGATGTCCCGAATGACGCGGGCAAGATCTTCGCCGGCTCCTACGCCCTTTTCTCCGGTCTGGCTTTCGTCGCTCTGGCAGGCTTCCTGGTCGCGCCGGTCTTCCACCGCGTCCTCCATCGTTTCCACTACGAAGCCGAAAACGGCAAAGATCTATGAACCGGCTGATCGCCATCGTCGCAATGACCCAGGACCGTGTGATCGGTCACAACGGAGGCATGCCCTGGCATCTCCCGCAGGATCTCGCCTTTTTCAAGCGCACCACCTCGGGCCATCCGATCGTGATGGGCCGCAAGACCTACGAATCCATTGGCCGCGCCCTGCCGAACCGGCGGAACATCGTGATGACCCGCGACCGGAAATGGAGCGCTGAAGGCGTGGAGGTGATCCACACGCTGGAGGATCTGGAACCCTTCTTGCGCGGCGATAGCGATGTCTACATCATCGGTGGTTCTGAAATCTACGCGATCTTCCTGCCGCGGGTGGACGAATTGCTGATCAGCCACGTTTCCGCTTCCCACCAAGGGGACACCTGGTTCCCGGCCTACGAAAACTCCTTTCCGCACGCCGAGGTGATCGAGACCCACGAGACTTTCGAGATCCGCCGCCATCTGCGCGCCTGAACGATGAGGACGTCGGAGCAAACGATCATTCCCGCCGCGGAGTGGCAGGCCCGGGCGGCCGGCCATCGCGCCCGCGCGGAGCAGTGGTCGCTGCCCGCCCGCCAGCGCCGCGGATCGAATCGATCGCACCCGGTGGAGGACTTCCTCTTCACCTACTACCACTCGCCGATTTCCAAGCTGGAGGAATGGCACCCCGGCTACGGCAGCGCCTTTGAGTCCGTCGAGCCCCTGCCCGCCTGGCTGGCGAAAAATCCCTACCGCCAGACCGATGGCATGATTTTCGCCGATCCTGCCCGGCTCGATGGGAAGGAAATCACCCGCCTGCGCTGGATTCACGATCTGCTGGCGGCCACCGCCGACCGGGCGCCGAACCACGCCTGCCACGGCCTGCACGAGTGGGCCATGGTCTACCGTGGCACCGAGGTCCGTCATTCCACCACCACCGCCCTGCGGCTGCCGCAGGCTGAGATCGATGCGCTGGTCTCCTCGCAGCCCGTCCGCTGCTCGCATTTCGACGCCTTCCGGTTCTTCCATGCCGAGGCGCGCCCCCTCAACCGGCTCCAGCCCACGCTGAATGACCGCCATGACCTGGAGCAGCCCGCCTGTGTCCACGCCAACATGGATCTCTACAAGTGGGCGGCCAAGAGCGTGCCGTGGGTCGGTTCGGAGTTGCTGCTCGATTGCTTCGAACAGGCTCTGGAACTGCGCCACTTCGACATGCGCGCCAGCCCCTATGATCTCACGGAATACGGCCTGGACCCGGTCCGGATCGAGACCCCGGACGGCCGTCGCGACTACGAACAGGAGCAGAAACGCCTCGCCGTCAAAGCCGCCCCTCTCCGCGCCCGCCTGATCATGGCCCTCGCCCGTGTTTTGAGAGACCTCCCCGCCTGAACGCCATGCCCTCAAAGAAAAAGAAG
>JAQGPE010000254.1 GCA_028293225.1 Akkermansiaceae bacterium
TGGCGGCCTGGTGAAGACCACGGCCGTCAGCGGCGATCACCAGGGCGCGGGCTTCTGGGCGGCGGGCAGCGGCACTGCGCGGACCCTCAATCTGAATGGCGGCGTGCTGGAGGTGAACCGCTTCCTCAAGGGCGGCGGCAACCAGGCGCTCGGCATTCATTTCAACGGCGGGACGATCCGGGCGGCGGGAAACGCGGCGCAGTTCTTCACCTCGGGCAGCGGGTCCATGGGCGGCTCGGCGGGCTTCACCAGCGCCGACTTCGAGGTCCAGGCGGGCGGGCTCCTTTTCGATACGAACGGCTACGAAGTCGGCATCGCACCCGGTCTCGGCGGCCCCGGCGGCCTGACGAAATCCGGCGGCGGCGCGCTGTATCTGAACGGGGCGAACACCTACGCGGGGCCGACGACGGTCAGCGCGGGAACGCTCGGCGGCACGGGCTCGGTGGCAGGAGCGGTGAACATCGCGGCCGGGACCACGCTTTCGCCGGGAGTGAGCACCGGCACTTTCACGGCGGGCTCGGTCGCGCTGGCGGGGACGTATCGCTGCGACATCGACGACACGCTTTCCGACCAGCTGGTGGTGAATGGCGCGCTGGACCTGACCGGCGCGACGCTCGACCTCCGCCAGGCCGCGCCCGCCAGCCGGCCGGTGATCCTCCTGGCCCGCTACGGCTCGCTGACCGGCCAGTTCGCCAGCGTGACCGGCCTGCCCTCCGGCTACGTGCTGGACTACGCGTATCAGGGCGGCAATCAGATCGCGCTGGTGCTGCCCGGCGGCTCCCGCTTCGGCGCGTGGGTCACCGGCTACTTCCCCGGCGTGACCGATCCGCAAATCACCGGCCCGGACGCCGACCCCGACCACGACGGCCAGCCGAACGCGCTGGAGTTCGCCTTCGGCGGCCTCCCCAACCAGAACGGCTCCACCGGCGCGGTCCAGGTGATCCCGGGCGAAAATGGTGGTGCTCCTACCTTCACCGTAGCAGTCCCCCAGGGCACGCCCGCCTTCACCGGCAGCCCCTCGCCTTCCGCCACCACGCAGGGCTACATCCTCACCGTGGGGGGTAGCGATGACCTGCTCAGCGACAATGTGCCGGTCACACCGGTCCCGCCCCTGGCCACCGGCCTGCCCGCCGCACCCTCCGGCTACGAGTACCGTAGTTTCCGCCTGGCCCAGCCGCTGCCCGCTCCGGGAAAGGGCTTCCTGCGCGTCTCCGCCACCCCCTACACCGGCGAGGACCTGGCCGTCGGCGATTTTGACGGCCCCACCTTCGGCGACTGGATCAGCACCGGCACCGCCTTCAGCCTGGGGCCCGCGACCGGCAGCGAACTCGCCCAACTGGAGATCACTCATGCCGATGGCGGCGTGGCCAGCAGCGAGAAGCAGGACGACGGACCCACCGGCACGCTGACCTCTCCGGTGTTCCGCATTTCGCGCCGCTACCTGGCCTATCGGATCGGCGGCGGCGACTACGAGCACGACGCCTGCCTGAACCTGCTGGTGGACGGCCAGGTGGTGAAGAGCGCGACCGGCCGCACCAGCGACAACCTCATCGAGGCCTCCTGGGACCTGCGGAAATTCGCCGGCAAGGACGCTCAGATCCAGATCGTCGACCGCGCCGAGGGCAACTGGGGCCACGTCAATGTCGGCCGCATGTTCCAGACCGACTCCCCGCCGGTGCTGCCGCTGCAAAAGGGCGTCCTCTACCACGAAAGCCTGCGCCCCCAGCTCCACTTCACGGCCAAGCAGGAAATCATGGACCGGCTCAACCCCGGAGAGCGTCAGGAAGGCTGGCTCAATGATCTCAACGGGATGATCTACTACGGCGGCGAGTACCACCTCTTCGCCCAGCGCTGGAACAAGTGCTGGATCCACGCCGTCAGCACCGACCTGCTGCATTGGCAGGAACTCCCGCCGGCATTCTGGGAGGACCCGCTCGACAGCGGCGTGCAGTCCGGCACCTGCGTGGTCGACTACCAGAACACCTCCGGCCTTTAGTCCGATCCCGCCACGCCGCCGATGGTCGCCTTCTGGACCGGCAACGACAACCACAGCCACTGCATCTGCTACAGCCTGGATCACGGCCGCACCTGGACCCGCTACGCCAACAACCCGGTGCTGGATTTCCCGGAACGCGACCCGAAGGTCTTCTGGCACGCTCCCTCTAACAAGTGGGTCATGGTCATGTATGGCGGCGGCCAGTATCACTTCCTCACTTCGCCGGATCTGCTGCACTGGACCAACACCGGCAACGCGGTCGACAACGCCTACGAGTGCCCGGATTTCTTCGAGATCCCGCTGACCGGCAACCCCGCGGTGAAGAAGTGGGCGCTGATCCACGGCGACGGCTACTACTCGCTGGGTCGTTTCGACGGCAGCAGGTTCACTGCCGAGACCGATGTCCTGCCCTCCGATGTGGGCGGCTTCAATTTCTACGCCACGCAGACCTTCAACAATGTCGAGACCGGCGATGGCCGCCGCATTCAACTCGCCTGGATGCGCGGCTCGGACTTCCCCGGCATGCCCTTCAGCCAACAGGTCTCCTTTCCCTGCGAAATGACCCTGCACGAGACTCCGGCCGGCCTGCGCCTGTTCCGCCAGCCGGTCGGCGAACTGGCGACTCTCTACGACGGCGGCGGCCAGAGCTGGAGCGATCTCACCCTGACCAGCGGCCAGGAAATGCCTCTCGCCGCCACCGGGGAGTTCTACCGCATCCAGGCCCAGGTCAGCATCCCGGCCGGGGCGAAGCTGACCTTCAGCCTGCGCGGCTACCCGGTGACCGTGACCTCGACCAGCCTCGACGGCGGCAGCGGGGCGGCCAGCGTTCAGGGCCAGATCGGCAGCGTGGACCTGCTGCTGGACCGCGCCTCGGTCGAGTCCTTTGCGAATGGCGGCGAGGTCTCCTGCACCCGCTACTTTCTGCCCGGGCAGGACGGCCTCTCGGTGAAAGCCAGCGGAGGAAATGTGACCGTGCAGTCGCTGAGCATCCACCCGCTGAAGTCGATCTGGGCAGGCCAGTGAGCCCGCAGCTCAAGCGGCAACGGAGGGGGGACATTCTTGTCCCCCTGCTCCACACCTTGAGCTTGGTAAAACGAGGCGATGTCCGGAGCCCCTGCGCCCGCCTTTCCTCTACTTCTCCTCTAGTAGATACGCCAGCAAGTCGTAGAAATCCCGCTCCGCCAGCACGCTCTCGAAGGCCGGCGGCATCGGCGACGCGACGGGTTTGCCACGGCTCTTCACCCCGCTGAGGGGCAGCCGCTGGGGCTTTCCCGCCAGGTCCGTGAAGGTGAGGAAATCGCCCTCCTCGCGCAGATTCGTGCCGGTGATCGTCGCGCCATCGGTGGTCTCCAGCACCGCCACTCTAAACAGCGGATCGACATTGCGGTTCGGATCCAGGATGTCTTCGATCAACCGCTGCGCTCCCCGCGAGCGGATGCCGTCCAGGTTTGGCCCCAGCACGCCGCCCTCGCCGTGGAGACGATGGCAGGCCGTGCAGTTCGCGGCAAAGACCTCCGCCCCGTGACGCGGATCGTGAGCGCCGTCCTGATAGCCCTTCGCACGCGCGGCGATGACCCCATCCAGCCGGGCGTCCTCCGCCGGGAGATCCCGGGTGAGCTGGGCGGCCCGGTCACGCAGAGCCGGTGAGCGGTTGGCCAGATTCCCAGCGACCGGAGCCTTCCGCAGCAGGGTGGCGGAGACCTGGCCCTGCCCGATCAGGTCGAAGAGTCTTTCCGTGCCGGCATCGTCGCCGGCGAGTCCTACGGCAAGCTCCGTAGCGAACTCCCCCGCCGCCCCGGGCATCGCCTGCAGCATGGCCTCCTTCGCGGCAGGATCGCCGAGGCCGCGCAGCAGGGTCGCCGCCGCCCCATTGACCGCCGGATCCTTCAAGGCGGCCTGGAGCGGATCCAACGCGCCCGGGAGAACCGCCAGCGCCTGCAATGCCGCCACCCGGATGCCGGGGCTCTTCCGAGGATCCCGCGCGATCCCCTCCAGAGGCTGGCGAAACGACTCATCGCGCAGATCCCTCACCGCCCCCAGCGAGGCCACGGCCACCTTCTCTTCCGCCGCCTGCATGCCCTGGAGCAGCGCCACCTTCAGCCACTCCGTGAAAGCCCCGGGAACCCGGCCGCCTTTCGCCGCCAGCGTCTGGGCCATGCTCCCGGCCAGCGGGATTTGCTCCGCAGCAGGCAGGGCGGTCAAGGCGGGCAGCAGCTTTTCCAAACCGGCCGCCTCCGCGTCGGGCAGGTCCAGCAGGGCCTTGCGCAGATGCTCCCCTGCCCTCGGCGCGTGGAAATGCGTGCGCGCCAGATGATCGAGCAGCGTCTTGGCCGACTCCGGCGAGTTCACCGCCAGCGAGACGTCGGCCACGAGCTGCGAGGCGGCCTCAGTGCCCGCCGTCACCTCCGCGTATCCACCCGGCCGGGACAAGCCCTCGCGCAGCGCTAGACGCAGCGCGTAGTCGAGTTGCGGATCGCCCTTTCCATCCACCCCCAGCAGATCGTTCAGCAGCCCCTCCGGATGGCGTGCGACCGCCAGCACCGCCGAGCGCCGCGTCCGGGCATCCGCCGATGAAAGAGCCCTCCGCACCGCCGCGCGATCCGCCTCCGTCCAGCGCTCCTTTCCCCCCAGCACCCGCAAAGCGAGAGAAGCCGCCGCCGAGTCCGCAACCGCCGGATCCACGCGGCCTTCCTTCCCGTTCCGCTGCAGCACAAAGGCCGCCAGCGTGCGGGTCAGCGGCGGCTGTGCCGGGTCGGCATTCACCTCCGCCAGCGAGGCCCCACCGGTTCCTCCGCCGCCTCCCACCCTCATCGCCAGCTCATTCACCGCCATGCGCCGCACGGTCAGATTCGGGTCGCTGAGTTCCGCAGTGAGCGCTCTTTCATCCAGCCCGCTGAGGTCCGGCAGAGTCGCCGCCGGAGCCTCGCCGTGCTCGCCCTTCCACACGATCCGCCAGATCCGGCCGCGCCCACGATGATCGCGCCGCGGATCGGTCAGGGGCATCTCGTAGTGCCCGATGATCGAGTTGTAGAAATCCGCGATGTAGAGTGCGCCGTCCGGCCCCAGCTTGACCTGCACCGGGCGGAACCACGGGTCATCGCAGCTCAGGAAATCCGGCATCTCCACGGCCTGCGGGGACGAGCCCTGCCACTCGTAGCGGTCGCGGTTGATGCGGTGGGTCACCGGGTTGCCATTGAAGGTATTGCCCCGGAACTCCGCCGGGAACTGCTCCGCGCCATACCAGGCCAGGCCCGCGATGGCGCTGGAGCCGTGGTCGTGCTCCATGATCCGCGGGGCAAAGCCGAGACCGTCCGGCTGCTTGCCGATGCCCTCGTACCAGCCGCCGGGCAGCACCAGCATGGCCGGTCTACTATGGCTGTCGCAGGTATGGAAATCACCATGGTCGTCATCGGCCAGGCCAAAGGGATTGGTCTGGCCGTGCGAGTAGATCTCGAACCGCGAGCCATCGGGCCGGAAGCGATAGGTGTTGCCGCTGTCCACCACCACGACCCGGCCGCTTTGATCCCTCACCTCGCTGTGGTTGGCAA
>JAQGPE010000281.1 GCA_028293225.1 Akkermansiaceae bacterium
GGACCCTGCCAAACCTCACCCGGTCTCCTCTCCTGCCCCCGATATTCGGTACTTGCAATCAGCCCGGAATCCGCTTTGTTCCGCGGTCCCGATCAAGGGCAGACCGGTCACTGTGGCTGGACTGAAGACACCTACTCAATGAGCGAAAGCACCATCAACGTGGCCGATTTCAAGGCCCACGAAAACGACACCGGCAGCGCTGACTATCAGGTCGCCCTGCTTACCGAGCGCATCCTGCACCTGACCGCCCACCTCGGCTCCCACAAGAAGGACAACTCGTCCCGCCGCGGTCTCCTGAAGCTGGTCTCCCAGCGCCGCAAACTTCTCGACTACGTGAAGGCCAATTCCGAAGAGCGCTATCAGAAGCTGCTCAAGGGCCTGAACCTCCGTAAGTAAGTTCCCTTTTTGACGAGACGGCCACGGTTTACTCCGTGGCCGTCGCGCATTAAACCGGTAGTCCCTGGGGAACCTTTTTCCCGGCTGCCGCCGGACCGCCGGAGATCCTGTTTCAGGGGTCCACCCGGCCAGTTCCGAAATCAACACGGTGCCCGGCATGTCGCCGGCCGCCAACACACACCAGACTGAGATAATGAATATCCATAGCGTCACGAGCCAGGTCGGCTCAAACCCAATTACCATCGAGACTGGCAAGCTGGCCAAGCTCGCCGATGGTGCCGTCACCGTCCGTTCCGGCGACACCGTCATCCTCGTCACCGCCGTCTCCGCCACCAAGGTGAAGTCCGGCCAGACGTGGTTCCCACTTTCCGTGGAATACAAGGAGAAGGCCTCCGCCGCCGGTGTTTTCCCCGGTGGTTACTTCAAGCGTGAAGGACGTCCGACCGAAAAGGAAATCCTCACCTGCCGCATGACCGACCGTCCTCTGCGCCCCCTGTTCCCAAAGGGCTACCTCTACGAAACCCAGATCGTCGCGATCCTGCTCAGCGCCGACGCCGTCAATGACGCCGACATCCTCTCGATGAACGGCGCTTCGGCCGCCCTCGCTCTTTCCGACATCCCGTTCGCCGGCCCGATCGGTGCGGTGCGCGTCGGCCGCGTCGATGGTGAGTTCATCATCAACCCAACCTTCGACGAACGCTCCGAGAGCGACCTCGACCTGGTGTATGTCGGCAACAAGACCGACGTGATCATGATCGAAGGCGCCGCCAACGAGATTCCTGAAGAGGATTTCGTGAAGGCCCTCTACTTCGCCCAGGAAGCCGTTCAGAAGCTGATCGCCGCCCAGGAAGAACTCGTCGCTCTGGCCGGCAAGGCCAAGCGCGACTACACCGTCACCGTCGCCAAGGACGAACTGCTCGAAATCGGCTACGAAGTCGCCGGTTCCCGCATCGAAGAAGCCATCTACGCCGCCTCCAAGGTCGAGCGTGGCAAGAAGGTTGGCGTCCTCCGCGACGAAGTCGAAGCCCAGATCAAGGCCCGCTACCCGGAGTCGACCGACTTCGATGTCGAGCAGGTCTTCGAATACATCCAGAAGAAGGCTTTCCGCATCTCCATCATGGACAAGGGCCTGCGCGCCGACGGCCGCCAGATCGGCGACCTTCGCCCGCTGTTCGCTGAAATCGACTCCCTGCCACGCGTGCACGGTTCCGCCATCTTCGCCCGCGGTGAAACGCAGGCCCTGGCGATCACCACGCTCGCTCCAGCCGACGAGAAGCAGTTCATCGACAACTACGCCGGTGGCGAAGACAGCAAGCGCTTCATCCTGCACTACAACTTCCCTCCGTTCTCGGTGGGTGAAACGGGCCGCATGGGTGGCCTGAACCGCCGCGAAATCGGTCACGGTGCGCTCGCCGAGCGCTCCATCCTGGCCGTCATTCCCGACGAAGCCGATTTCCCATACGCCATCCGCGTGTCCTCCGAAGTGACCGAGTCGAACGGCTCCACCTCGATGGCCACCGTTTGCTCCGGCGTGCTGTCCCTGCTTTCCGCAGGCGTTCCTCTGAAGCGCCCGGTCGGCGGCATCTCCTGCGGTCTGGTGACCAACCCGAAGGAAGACGGCACCATGGGTGAGTACAAGATCCTCCTCGACATCATCGGTTCGGAAGACTTCTACGGCGACATGGACTTCAAGCTTTGCGGCACCAGCGAAGGTGTCACGGGCTACCAGCTCGACCTGAAGCTCGCCGGTCTGCCGCTCTCCATCCTTGAAGAAGCGGTGAAGATCGCCAAGGACGGCCGCGACCTGATCCTGGCCAAGATGAATGAAACGATCTCCACCCCGGCCGCGCTGAGCCCATACGCTCCGCGCATCGTCAGCGTGAAGATCCCCGCCGACCGCATCGGCGAACTCATCGGGCCTGGCGGCAAGAACATCAAGGGCATCCAGGCCGAGTCCGGCGCTGAGATCAACATCGAGGATGATGGCACGGTCCACATCTACGCTTCCAAGCAGGAAGGCCTCGATCGTGCCAAGTCGCTCATCGACCGCATGTTCCAGGAGATCGAAGTCGGCAAGATCTACACCGGCAAGGTGGTCAGCATCACCAACTTCGGCGCCTTCATGGAAGTGCTCCCCGGCAAGGACGGCCTCATCCACGTCTCCGAACTGGCCGAAGGCCGCACGGAGAACGTCGAGGACATCGTCAAGAAGGGCGACGTCATCACGGCCAAGTGCCTGGGTGTCGACGAAAAGGGTCGCGTCAAGATGAGCCGCCGCGCGGTTCTTCGCGACGAGAAGATGAAGGCCGCTGAAGCCGAAACGGCTCAGGGCTGATCGTCCGATCCGCTGATTCTCAAGCCCGGCTTTCCGAAAGGGAGGCCGGGCTTTTTTGTGCTCCGGGCGCTGAGGCCTCAGGAGGCGTTGATCTTCTTACATGGCACGTAGATCACGTCTCCAAATTGGAGCGTGACGGGTGCTCCTTTCCCGGCCTTGGCGACACGGATGATTTCATCCTTGGCGGGAAGTTTGTTCCAATCGGATCGCACGCCCTCGACTCTCGCGAATCTGAGAATGATGATGTTGGAGAGATCCCCGAATTCCGTCGGCCCTCCGCAGACTTTCTTCAGATCCTGCGGGTTGAACAGATAGGGCAATTCACAGCTGCCGGGCTTCAGCATCTGTCCTGTGACGGTGACCCGGATGGGGACCACTTGGTTCGCGGATTGTGCCTGAATTCCTTGGATTGGGGCCAGAACCAGGAGAAAGGCTAAAGTGCTCGAATGACGGATCATCTTAGTTGGGGAAATGATGCTTGGGCCTCTTGCGGGAAGTGAGTGTTGGAGAACTGGAGACTTCAATCCGTAGCCCAAAAACCACGCGACTTTTCCCAGAGGAGAGAGCTCGATCCGCAGGGCCAGGTGCGGGGCCGGGAGAGGCTCTCGACGCCCTCGCTTCTGCGGCCGTTTTCGACCTGCAGGAGGAAGTCGATCTCGTCGGCAGACACCTTCACCTCCGCACCGGCGCAGCCACAGATGCTGGCGAATCCCAGCAGGCTGGTTAGGGAAAAGGCCGTTCCTTTTCTGGTGCGGCCATTTTTAGCATCTCGAGACAGAAGGATGCCCATCCCTAAGGCAGAAATGACGAAGGGTATTGAGGCGAATCCCGCCGCAAATGCCATCGTGCCAGAGGAAGGACCAATCGAGGTCAGCATTGTCCTGCACCCGGCATAGAGGTAGAACGCCAGAACCAGATTGACGATGACGCAAGCCACGACGGCAGCCTTCGCGATGAGAGAACGATTTGAGGACATGTCTTGAGGTCGGGCGATTCGGCGGGAGCCGAAATGGATTACCTGCCGCCGGACAAAGCTGGAGATCCGGCAAGCGGTATCGTATGGGGCGTTGGAAGGGGAGGAAAGGGGGAAATCCTTCGTGATGGCCCGGCTTTTCCACGGAACGGGCCTTGTGGCGAGGGCGGCATTTCTCCACTCGACGAAAGGGAGTTGTCGCGGATATTAGAAAGCACGCCTGTGGAAAAGAAGTACGTTATTCTTATCTCTGTCCTGGTCATCCTCGGTCTCTGTTTACTGGGCCTATGGTCGGGAGCGACGAGTTTGGAGTCGGTGGCGAAAGAGCGCGCCGCCAAGGCGGGTTATCAAGCGGCCAAGCGGGAGGAAGGTGCTTTGCTGGAAACGATCCGGCGGGAGTTTCCGAAGGACTGGGCCGTGGAGAGTGTGGCAGGCGACCCGTCGATCGATCATCTGAAGGGCGGCGTTTTCGAATGCAGCCGGTCGCGGCGTTTCGTCGCTTCACGGCTGATTCCGTCCGATGAATCGCAGGCGACGGTGACCCGCCTTGAAGCCCTGCCGGCCTTGAAGAAGTGGACGGATCGGGCCGGTGAAAAGAAGGAGAAGCGCAGCTATCAATTTCAGTCGTCGACCTCGGACGATGGTAAATCGGTGGTGGAGGCTACGCTTTCCGCGGCGACCGATCCGAAGCCCCAGACTCCCTAACGGGTTCGCCGGAGCTTGGCGGCGGGCGGTCGACGATTGAATTCGTCTTGGCTATCCGGCTTGGGGCGGCCACCTTGCGGCGCACTTTCCCAGCCATGAAAATCCTCGGCTATCTCGATCCCGGTTACGACACCTTCGTCAAGCGTCTCACTCGCCGTGCGATGCCGACGCATGATGTCCGGGATCTGGTGACCGATATCATCGCCGGTGTGGCCGAAAAGGGGAACGCCGCCCTGATCTCCTACGCGAAGCGCTTCGACAGCGTGGAGCTGGATGATGCCTCTCTTTTCGTCAGCCCGGAAGAGCTGGCCGCCGTCAGGGTGCCCGCTGCCACCCGCAAGGCGATTGCGGCGAGTCTCAAGAACATCATCGCCTTTGCGAAGCGCAGCCAGCGGAAGAACTGGTCCTACCGGAATGCGGAAGGCGCCCTGGTCGGAGAGCGCTTCCTGCCTTTCGAACGCGTCGGCGTCTACGTTCCCGGCGGCAAGGCGCCCTTGGTTTCCACGGCTCTGATGACCGCCGGCTTTGCGAAGGCAGCGGGCGTTCCCGAAATCCTGGCCGCCACCCCGTGCGGTCCGGATGGCAAGATCAACGACGCGTTGCTCTACGCACTCAAAGCCGCCGGCGTGACCGAGGTGATCCGCATCGGCGGCGCTCAGGCCATCGCCGCCATGTCTCTCGGCACTCAGACCATCCGCCCGGTCGACAAGGTTTTCGGTCCAGGCAACTCGTTCGTCGTCGAGGCGAAGCGCCAGCTCATCGGGGCGGTATCCATTGACCTGCTGCCCGGCCCCAGCGAGATCCTCATCGCCGCGGATAAGACCGGCAACCCCGACTACATCGCGGCCGACCTGCTGGCCCAGGCGGAGCACGGTGGCGACAGCGTGATCGGCTTCGTGACCGACTCGAAGGCTCTGCTCGGCAAGGTGGTCAAAGCCATCGACCGCCAGCTGGAGACCCTGACCCGCGCGAAGTACATCCGCGAGGTCATGAAGCAGGGCACTTTCCTGCTGCACGTGAAGTCCTTTGCCGACGCCATCGTGATCAGCAATGAGTTCGCACCGGAGCACCTTTCCCTCATCACCGCTGACGAGCGGAAATGGCTGCCCCAGGTCCGCACCGCCGGCGCCATCTACCTCGGCAACGATTCGCCGGTGGCGGTGGGCGATTTCCTGGCCGGACCGAGCCACACCCTGCCGACCGGTGGCAGCGGCCGTTCCTTCTCCGGCCTCCGCGCCGACCAGTTCCAGCGCCGCACCAGCATCGTGAAACTGGACAAGAAATCGGTCCGCAAGTCCCTCGCCACCGTGGAGGAATTTGCCCGGATCGAGGGTCTCGACGCCCACGGCCGCTCGACGGCGATCCGGCTGGAGTGACTTGCCCCGCCCCCATCTCATTCATCGAGGGCGGGGACGCGGTCCAACTGCCGGTCAGTGACGGCGGCGGCGAAGAATCACGCCGAGTCCGATCAGGCTCAGCGTGCCAGCGGCCGGCTCAGGGATGCTGGATACTCCGAAGACATCGACTTCACGATAGGCGGCCTGATGCTCTTCTCCCGCTGAGGTGGGATCCGGCACGGCTTCGAACACGAACTGGATGCCGGTGACATTGCTGGCGATGACGCCACTTGGTGAATTGTCGGTTAGACTCGACAGGAGTGACGAGCCGGCCCCCGATTGCGAGCTTGCCGTGGTCGTGGTCACATTCGCATCCAGCACCGTGAACGCGGGATTCGAGGTGGTGGAAATCAGCACGCTGTAGTGCTGGTTCACATAGTCGATGGTCCACAGGGACATCACGTCGATCCTGCTGATGTCGTATCCATTGGGAGCGCCGGCCAGATTCAGCATGTAGGTGAGGGCCCACGGAGTGGTCTGGGTGGTAACCGCAGTGTTGGAGGAAATGCTGTTCCAGCCGCCATCCAGGCCGTCGTTCAGAACGGCGATCGAGGCGTCGCCATAAGCGGTGAAATCAGAGGATGAGACCGAACCGAGCGTTGGCTGCCCGGCATTCACCAGGTCGGTTCCGGAGACGGTGATCGGGACGCCGGGACTGTCTCCGCCGTCGCGATGCTCGGTGGTGGTCAGGGTGATTGCCGCTGTGGCCGATTGGCCGAGGGCGAAAGCCCACAGGAGGGGGAGGTAGTGGATCTTTTTCATATTCAATATCGGCACGGAACGCGGCCTGAGTGGCCGCGTCCTTTGTTCCAGTGTCGTGGCGTCGGATTTCCTGACGGCTTTGGTGCGTTTTCCTTTTGAACGCCGGATCCACAGGGTTCCGCAGTCCTGGCCCGGGGAGATGGAAACCGCTGTGGACGGATTTTCGGAAAAATCCTGTCAGGAATGAGAGCGTGGCGGCATCTCCCGATGGCTGCTTCCAGTTCCACCCCCCCCCTCATGTCCCACCGCCTGCTTCCGTTTGCCATCCTAGCCGCGCTCCTGGGCTCGGTCCCTTGCGCCGTCGCCGGCCTCATCGCCTGGGAAGCGGCGACTCCCATCTCGGGGGATGAGGATGTCTACACCACAGGGACACTGGTCTCCGCGTATAGTCTCAATGCCGGCGCAGCCACGGTCAACGGCGTGACTTTCCAAAGCGGGAACGGGCAGTTGTCCACGCTCGGAGCTTCGTTCGGCTTTACCGGGTTCGCCCTGCAGTACTCGGGCTTCGGCAGCGGGCAGGCTCCTTTTTCCAAGCTGTCCACCGCCTACCGGACCCTGCTCGCGAACGGCGACTATGCGAACTCAGGCGGGGTGGTGCCGGTCATTACGCTGCGGAACCTGGCGGCCGGTCACCTTTACGCCGTCCAGGTGTGGGAAAACGATTCCAGGCCCCAGCGGGGCTCCGACTTCCGTGTCACACTCAGCAGCAGCTCGAACAGCGTCGATCTCTATCAGAATTCCACCGGCAGCGACGGCGGCACCGGCCAGTTCGTCATTGGCGTCTTCACGGCGGACGCAACCACGCAGAGCTTCACTGCGCAGGGGACTTTCGGCTCGAATCCCGACACCTATCTGAATGCCATCCAGCTCAGGGACATCAGCGACACCGCCGCGGCCACTCCTGCCTTCAGCCCGGAGCCGGGCGGTATCACTGGCGCCACCACCGTGACGATCAGCAGTGGAAGCGGCTCCACGATCTACTATACGACTGATAACAGCACTCCCGGTCTCTCTTCGCCTCACGGCGAGGCAGGCTCGGGCACGGCGACCGTGGACATTCCCGCTCCGGCGAGTGTGACGATCCAGGCCTTCGCTGTCAGCAGCGGAAAGGCGAACAGCAGCGTCGTCACCGCCAGCTACGTCACCGCCGTCCCGGGGACTGCGCGGGTTTGCGCCACTGTCATCAATCCCAGCTTCGAGGACTCTCCAAGGAGCGACGACGACTACACCACTCCCCATGGCAAGATTCCCGCGGGCACCGGAGTTCACGGCTGGCAGTTCGGCTCCTCCCAGGATGACTCCTATTGCGGCATCGTTACCGAGAGGGGATTCCTCGGTTCGCCGAAGAACATTCCGCAGGGCTGGCAGGCCGCCTTCGTCCAGGGGACCGGCCGGATATCGCAAACGATCACCTGTCCCAGCGCCGGCAGCTATCTGGTCCGGTTCCGCTCCCGCGGGCGCTTTGATGGAGGAGCCGGAGCCGAGACCTTCGCGGTGACGGTCGACGACCAGCCGGTGGGAACATTTACGCCCCCGGCCTCACGTTGGATGATCCTGACTTCGTCGCCGACCACTCTCGCCGCGGGTCCGCACGTCATCGCCTTTTCCGGAACCGTTCCATACTCCCAGTCGGA
>JAQGPE010000270.1 GCA_028293225.1 Akkermansiaceae bacterium
TCACCATGGGCTTCGGCACCTACTTCTTCGGCCACTCTCCGGACTGGTTGATCGAAGCCGTGGAAAAGCAACTCCACACCGGCATCGAGATCGGGCCGCAGTCACCCATCGCCGGCAAGCTGGCCGCCGCCATCTGCGAGATGACCGGCATGGACCGCGCCACTTTCTGCAACACCGGTTCCGAGGCCGTCATGGCCGCCATGCGCCTGGCCCGCACCGTCACCGGCCGCACCCGCATCGCCTACTTCACCGGCGACTACCACGGCATGTTCGAGGAAGTCCTGGTTCGCGGCGCCTGGATCGACGGCGTCTACAAGGCTCAGCCGATCGCTCCCGGCATCCCGTCCTCGCTGGTCGAAAACATCCTGGTCCTCGACTACGCCGACCCGGCTTCCCTTGAAATCCTCCGCGCCCACGCTCACGAACTGGCCGCGGTGATGGTCGAGCCGGTCCAGAGCCGCGCCCCCGGTCTGCAGCCCGGTGACTTCATGCGCGAAGTCCGCGCCATCACCCGCGAGTCCGGCACCGCGCTCATTTTCGATGAAGTCGTCACCGGCTTCCGCTGCCACCCCGGCGGTGCCCAGGCCTACTTCGGCGTCGAAGCCGACATGGCCACCTACGGCAAGGTCATCGGCGGCGGCATGCCCATCGGCGTGCTGGCCGGCAAGCGCGAGTACATGGACGCCCTCGATGGCGGCGCATGGAACTACGGCGACGATAGTTTCCCGGAGGTCGGCGTAACCTTCTTCGCCGGCACCTTCGTCCGCCACCCGCTGGCTCTCGCAGCCGCCTGGCGCGTGATCCAGTATCTGAAGGGCGAAGGCCCGCGCCTGCAGATCGATGTCGCCGAGCGCGTCGATCGCCTGTGCCGCACGCTCAACGATTACTTCGCCGCGATCTCCGTGCCGATCCGCCTGCCGCACTTCAGCGCGTATGCCGTGGTCGAGCACGCCCCGGACCTGAAATACGCCAGCCTGCTGTGGTTCTTCCTCCGTGAAAAAGGCATCCACATCTGGGAAGGCCGCCCGCTCTATTTCACCACCGCCCACACCGACGAGGATTGCGAAAAAATCGTCGCCGCCTTCGCCTCCGCCGTGGCGGAAATGCAGCAGGCCGGCTTCCTCCCGGCTTCCGCTCAGCCCGGCATCCCGGCCCCGAGCTACTACGGTTACGATATTTCCCCGACCACCGAAGCGCAACGGGAAATCATCCACTCCCTGATGATGGGCGAGGACGCCAACGCCTCCTACAACGAGTCGAACCGCATCACCTTCGACGGCACCGCCGATCTCCCCGCCCTGCGCACCGCCCTGACCGACATCGTCGTCCGCCACCCGGCCCTGCGCAGCACCTTCAGCGCCGATGGCCAGCAGCAGTTCTTCCACGCCGCCCCACGCGAACTCGAGTTCACCGAGCATGACCTCTCCGCGCTTTCCGATACAGAGCGGGATGAAGCCTGGACCGCCGTCCGCATCGCGGAAGCCACCACGCCCTTCGATCTTCAGGCCGGCCCCTTGCTGCGCCTGCACATTGCCAAGCTCTCGCCCGAGCGTCACGAAATCCTCTTCACCGCCCACCACCTGGTCTGCGACGGCTGGTCCTTCGGCATGATCCTCGCGGAACTCGCCACCGCCTACAACGCCCGCAAGGCGAACCGCGTGCCGATGCTTCCGCCGGCGATGTCCTTCGCCGACTACGCCCGCCATGAGGAAGCCAACGCAGGCTCCGATGACCGCGTGCAAGCCGAGGCCTTCTGGGTGAACAAGTATTCCTTCGGTGCTCCCGTGCTTGAGCTCCCCACCGACCGTCCGCGCCCGCCGGTGAAAACCTATCCGGGCTCCATGGAAGCGCTCACGCTGAACTCGTCCCGCTACGAGCGCCTCAAGAAGGCCTCCCCAAAACTGGGCGGCACCCTCTTCTCCACCCTGCTCGGCGCCTTCGGCACCTTGCTCCATCGCCTCACCGGCCAGGAAGATCTGGTCATCGGCGTCCCGGCTGCGGGCCAGACCCGCATCGGTCGTGATGAACTCATCGGCCATTGCCTGAACTTCCTGCCGCTGCGTCTCAATGCCGAACGCGGCGCCTCCTTCAAGACCTTCGCCATCGCCGCGAAGGAAGAGGTCCTCGAAGCCTACGATCACCAGGACTACACCTTCGGCAGCCTGCTGAAAAAGATCACCCTGCCGCGTGACACCAGCCGCCTGCCGCTGGTCTCGGTGATGTTCAATATCGACAAGTCCGGCAGCGACCGCATCGCCTTTGACGGCCTGACCTTCGACGTCGCCACCAATCCGAAACGCTTCGTCAATTTCGACCTGTTCTTCAACCTGGTCCAGACCGACGAGCGCCTGATCGTCGAGTGCGAATACAACACCGACCTGCACGACGCCGCGACCATCCGCCGCTGGCTCGCCAGCTATGAGCAGCTGATCGAAAGCGTCATCCAGGACGGCGAACTCGCCCTCGAAGCCCTGCCGATCGTCAGCGAAAACGATCGCGCGCTGCTACAGGAATGGAACGCCACCAGCCGCCCGATCCCCCAGCCGCGGACCCTCCACGAAGCGGTCGCCGCGGTGGTCAGCCAGCATCCGCAAAAGGCCGCCGTCCGCTCCAGCAGCGAACGCCTGACCTACGCCGAACTCGACTCGCAAGCCGCCGCTCTGGCCGCCCGCCTGCAATCCGCCGGCGTCAAACACGGCGACCTGACCGGCATCTACCTCGAGCGCTCCACGGACATGGTCGTGGGTCTGCTGGCGATCCTGAAATGCGGTGCCGCCTACGTGCCGATGGACCCTGCTTTCCCGGCCGAGCGCCTGGCCTACATGGTGGAAGACGCCAGCATGCCGGTGATCCTGACCCAGTCGTCGCTGGCAGCGTCCCTGCCCAACTCGACCGCAAAAGTCCTCTGCGTCGACCAGCCCGCCGATGGCTTCAGCACCTTCACACCGGTCGCCACCGCCCCATCGGACATCGCCTACGTGATCTTCACCTCGGGCTCGACCGGACGCCCGAAAGGCGTGCGCATCCCGCACCGCGCCGCGATCAATTTCCTCAACTCGATGCGCCGCGAACCCGGCCTGACCGCTGAGGACAAACTGCTCTCGGTCACGACGTTGTCCTTCGATATCTCCGGCCTGGAGATCTTCCTGCCGCTGACCACCGGCGCGGAAACGGTCATCGCCAGCCGCGACACCACCCGCGACGGCCACCTGCTCGCTTCGACGATCGCCAGCGAAGGCATCACCGTCCTGCAGGCCACTCCCTCAACCTGGCGCCTGCTCCTGGAAGCCTCGTGGACCGGAAAGAGCGACCTGAAAGCCCTCGTCGGCGGTGAAGCCGTCCCGCGCGATCTGGTCAACCGCCTCGTCCCGCTTTGCGGCGAAGTCTGGAACGTCTACGGCCCGACCGAGACCACCATCTGGTCCACCACCACCCGCCTGGAAACGGGCGACGCTCCGGTCAGCATCGGCCGCCCGATCGACAACACCACGGTCTCCATCGTCAATTCCGCCCTCCAGCCGCAACCCGTCGGCATCGCCGGGGAACTGCTGATCGGCGGCGAAGGCCTCGCCGAAGGCTACCACGCCCGTCCCGACCTGACCGCCGACCGCTTCATCACCCTGAATGGCGAGCGCGTCTACCGTACCGGCGACCTCGCCCGCTGGACCCCGTCCGGCGATCTCGAGTGCCTCGGCCGCATGGATGATCAGGTCAAGGTCCGCGGCTTCCGCATCGAACTCGGCGACATCGAAAGCCATCTCGCCGAGCACCCCGCCGTCGCCCAGGCCGTCGTGGCCGTTCGCGACAACCGCCTGATCGGCTACGTCCGCCCGGTTTCCTCGGAAGCCGGTGACGATACCAAGCTGTGGCAGGACCAGTGGGACATGCTCTACAAGTCCGCCATCGACCAGTCGGGCTCCGCCAAACTCGACCAGCTCGATGCCGTGATCACCTCCTGGGCCGGCATCGACAATGCCGAAGGCCAGGTCGCGGAGTGGATCGACACCACCATCGCCCGCATCACGGAGTACGGCCCGCGCCGTATTTTCGAAATCGGCTGCGGCACCGGCCAGATCCTCAGCCGCCTCGCCTCCGGCGCCGAAGCCTACTGGGCCGCCGACATTTCAAAGGTCGCCATCGAAGCCCTGGAAAAGAACCACCCGCTCGCCCAGGTGAAGCTCTTCCACCGCCCGGCCGATGACTTCTCGGGCCTGCCGGACGGCTACTTCGACACGGTCATCATCAACTCCGTGGCCCAGTATTTCCCGAGCGCCGACTACCTGACCACGGTGCTGAAAGGCGCGGCCCGCCTCCTGACCCCGAACGGCCGCGTCTTCCTCGGCGACATCCAGGGCCATGCCCTGCTCGCCGCCCACCACGCGGAAGCCCTGCGCGAACGCGCCCCGGCCGATGCCACCTGCGGCCAGCTTCGCGACAAGCTCGCCCAGCGCCTCAGCATGGAGACCGAGCTGTCCCTCGACCCGGCCTGGTTCGAGCAGACCGCCATCCCCGGCATCGCCTACGTCGAAACCCGCCTCCGCCGCGGCAAGCTGGTCAACGAAACCACGGTCTACCACTACGATGTCATCCTGCACGCCACCGCTCCCTCGCCTGCCTTCATCCCCTCCGCATGGACGGATTGGCAGCGCCTGAATCTGGAGCAGTTCGAAGCGATGCTCGCCGAGCGCCCGGGCTCCCTGGCCCTGCGCTCGATCCCCGATTGCCGCCTTTCGAAGCCGAACGGCTTCCTCCGTGCCCTCGAGGCCGGCGCCGGATCTTCCCCGCTACCCTCGCTCGCCGCCTGCGCCGCTCCCGGTTGCGTCACCGCCGAGGACCTCTTCAACGTCGCCGGAAACCTGGGCTACAAGGCCCACGTCCGCTGGAGCAATGACGGCACCGACGGCCTGATGGACGCGATCTTCCTGCCCGCCAATCTCAGCGACCTGCCGGTCTGGCCCGCATTGCCGACCCATCCGGACACACCGCTCGCCAATACCCCGCGCCACGCGAAATCGTCCGCCGGGGAAGGCCTCGCCGCCACGCTCCGCCAACACCTCGCCACCCGCCTGCCGGACTACATGGTCCCCAGCGCCTTCGTCGTGCTGGAAAACTTCCCGCTGACGCCAAACGGCAAGGTCAACCGCAAGGCCCTCCCCGAGCCTTCCGCCCAACCCTCCACCACCGCCGTCCGCACGCCGGTCGCCCCGCGCAACGACACCGAGAAACAGATGGTCACCATCTGGGAGGAAGTCCTCGGCGTCCCCGGCGTCGGCGTCGAGGACGACGTCTTCGAACTCGGCGGCGACTCGATTCTCATCTTCCAGATGACCACCCGCGCAACTCGCGCTGGTATTCCGGTGACACCCGCCCAGGTTTTCCGTGGTAGAACCATCTCCGCGATCGTCGCAGCGCTTTCTGCGACCCCTTCCCTGCCCCCTGCCGCCACCATCCAACGCGTGAACCGCGATGCCTACCGGCGTAAACTCTGAATCCCCCATGAGCCACTCCCCGGCGAATCAAGATTCCTCCCAGATGGAGAACGACACCGGCATTCTTGCCTTTCCTGCCTCACCTTCGCAGGAAGCGTTCTTTTATCTGGAGCGTTTGTTTCCGGTCTTCCCGGCCTTCAATGTCCCCGTGCGCTTCCGCCTGGACGGGGTGCTGGACATCGCCCTCCTGCACCGCGCCTTCGAGGCCCTGGCGGACCGCCATGAGGGCATGCGCACCCGCTTTGTCGAAGAGGAAGGCCAGCTCCTCCAGATCGTCGAACCACAGACCGTCGTCACCTTCCCCGTCACCGATCTCAGCCATCTCGACGGCCCGGATCTCGACGCGGAAATCGACCGCCTCGGCAGCATCGAGGCCCGCCAGCATTTCGACCTCTCAAAGGACCCGCTCTTCCGCGCCAGCATCCTGATCTGCGCCCCGGACCGCCACATCCTCCAGATCACCCTCCACCATGCCGTCGCCGACGGCTGGTCGATCGGGATCATGACCGATGACCTCGCGGAGTTCTACAACGCGTCCCTGGAAGACCGCGCCCCAACTCTGGAGCCACTGGCCATCCAGTACGCCGACTTCACCATCTGGCAGCGCGACTTCCTGGAGAGCGAGGACATCAAGCCTCACCTCGACTACTGGAAAAACCAGCTCCGCGACTACGTCGAGCT
Source organism: Akkermansiaceae bacterium (assembly GCA_028293225.1). Lineage (GTDB taxonomy): Bacteria > Verrucomicrobiota > Verrucomicrobiia > Verrucomicrobiales > Akkermansiaceae > Haloferula. Next base: position 6,171 of record JAQGPE010000270.1, read on the forward strand.
CGCCCTCCCCACCGATCACCCCCGCCCCGCGACCAAGTCCTGGGACGGCGACATCGTTTCCCGCATCCTGCCAGCCTCGCTCAGTGAACGCGTTTCACGCCTGGCTCGCGAGCAGGGCGCGACCATGTTCCATGTCTTTCTCGCCGCCTTCAATGCCGTCGCCAGCCGATACTCCGGCCTCGATGACATCGCCGTCGGCACCCCCGTCGCCGGCCGCACCCGCGCCGAACTGGAGCCCATCCTCGGCACCTTCATCAACAGCGTCATCCTGCGCACCGATCTCTCCGGCGACCCGTCCTTTCGCGATCTCGTCAGCCGCGTCCGCGACACCGCCACCGACGCCATCGCCCACCAGGACCTGCCCTTCGAGCAACTGGTCAAAGCCCTCCACCCCCGCCGCGATCCAGGCCGCAATCCGCTCTTCCAGATCAATTTCACCCACCAGCGCGACTTCGTCCGCCCCGTCTCCTTCGGCGGTGCCCGCCTGACCGCCTTCCCCTCGCGCTCGCCCGGCGCCATCTTCGACCTCCACTTCTTCATGGTGGAGCGAGCCGACGGCTGGCGCGCCTCCTGCGACTTCGCCCGCGATCTCTTCGACCGCGAAACCGCGCTCAATCTCCTCGCCCACTTCGAGACCCTGCTCGACGCCGCCACCGCGGATGCCGGCCTCCCGCTCTCGAAACTCCCCATCCTCACCCGCGGCGAAACGCTCACGCTCTACGACTGGGCGGGCAGGAAAGTCCCCTACACCTCCGGCAGCAGCATCGGCGAACTGTTCCTCGAACAGGCCCGCCTCCACCCGGAGGCCATCGCTCTCCGCTACCAGGGAAATAGTAACTCCTACGGTGATCTCGCCCACTCGGCCATCGCCATCGCCGCCCGCCTCATCGAGGCCGGCGTCCAGCCCGGCGACCGCGTCCCGCTCTGCGCCCCCTCCGTCCCGGAAATGATCGCCGGCCAGCTCGGCATCCTCCTCACCGGCGCCGCCTGCGTTCCGCTCGATCCCGACTACCCGGCCGACCGCCTCCGCTTCATGCTCGCGGACTCCGGCGCCACGGTCCTGCTGACCACTCCCGGCCTCGCCGGAAAGGTCGCCTCTCCGGACGTCCGCACCCTCGAACTCCCGCCGGTTTCCGCCGCCTCCCCTGACGCGGAAATCGTCGCCCCGGTCCCGAACATCCCCGCCGCCTCCGTCTCCCACATCTTCTACACCAGCGGCTCCACCGGCACGCCAAAGGGTGTCCTGGTCCCGCACCGCGGCATCGCCCGCCTCGCCCTCGGCGGCGATTTCATGGACTTCGGCCCCTCCGATTCCTTCCTGCAGTCCGCGCCGATCTCCTTCGACGCCGCCACCCTGGAAATCTGGATGCCCCTCCTCCATGGCGGCCGCGTCGTCCTCTCGGGC
>JAQGPE010000339.1 GCA_028293225.1 Akkermansiaceae bacterium
CCAGGCGTCGGCCAGGTCCAGCTCTTCGGCTCCGGCGACTACGCGATGCGCATCTGGCTCGACCCGAACAAGGTCGCCGCCCGCGGCCTGACCGCCAGCGACGTGGTCGCGGCGATCCGCGAGCAGAACGTCCAGGTGGCCGCCGGTTCAGTCGGCCAGCAGCCGAACCCGAAAGCGAAGGACACCGAGCTGCTGATCAACACCACGGGCCGCCTGATCGATGAAGAGGAGTTCGAAAAGATCGTTCTGAAAGTCGGACCGAACGGCGAACACACCCTGCTGCGCGACGTGGCCCGCGTGGAGCTTGGCGCCTCGACCTACTCGCTGCGCTCCCTGCTCAACAACAAGCCGGCGGTCGCCCTGCCGATCTTCCAGTTGCCCGGCTCCAACTCGATCCAGCTGTCCAATGACGTCCGCGCGACCATGGAAAAGCTCAAGGCCGACTTCCCCGCCGGTCTCGACTACAAGATCCAGTATGACCCGACCGTGTTCGTGCGCCACTCGATCGAAGCCGTGGTTCACACCCTGATCGAAGCCATTCTGCTGGTGGTGCTGGTGGTGATCATCTTCCTCCAGACCTGGCGCGCCTCGATCATCCCGCTGGCCGCCGTGCCGGTCTCCCTGGTCGGCACCTTCGCCGTCATGAGCGCGCTCGGCTTCTCGATCAACGCGCTCTCGCTCTTCGGCCTGGTGCTGGCGATCGGGATCGTGGTCGACGACGCCATCGTGGTGGTTGAAAACGTCGAACGAAACATCGCCCTCGGCTACAATCCGGTGGAGGCGACGAAACGAGCGATGCGAGAGGTGACCGGACCGATCGTGGCGACCGCGCTGGTGCTCTCCGCGGTGTTCATTCCCACCGCCTTCATCTCCGGCCTCAGCGGTCAGTTCTACAAGCAGTTCGCCATCACGATCGCCATCTCCACGGTGATTTCGGCCTTCAACTCGCTGACCCTGTCCCCTGCCCTCGCCGCCCTGCTGCTGCGCGGTCACGATGCCCCGAAGGACGCCCTGACCAAGATCATGGACAAGTCGCTCGGCTGGTTCTTCCGCCCGTTCAACCGCTTCTTCGACTGGTGCTCGCACAAGTATGCCAACGGCGTCGCCCGCCTGATCCGCGTCAGCGCCGTCGCCCTGCTGGTCTACGTTGGCCTGTTGTTCGCCACCTGGCACATGTTCAAGATCGTCCCTCCAGGCTTCATCCCGCCACAGGACAAGCAGTACCTGGTCGCCTTCGCCCAGCTGCCTGACGGCGCCTCGCTGGAGCGCTCCGACGCGGTGATCAAGAAGATGTCGGAAATCGCCGCCGCCGACCCGGGCGTCGATGGCTCGATCGCCTTCCCCGGCCTTTCGATCAACGGCTTCACCAACAGCTCGAACGCCGGCATTTCCTTCATCAACCTGAAGCCCTTCGAAGAACGCGAAGGTCCGGGCATGTCCGGAACGGAGATCGCGGCCCGCCTGCAGCAGAAGTTCGCCGGGATCCAGGAAGCCTTCGTCCTGGTCCTGCTGCCTCCGCCCGTCAACGGCCTCGGCACCACCGGCGGCTTCAAGCTCTACGTGGAAGACCACGGCAACCTCGGTTACGACGCCGTCTTCAAAGCCACCCAGGAATTGGCCGCAAAGATCAACACCCCCGGCTCCGGCCTGATCCAGGGCTTCTCCAGCTTCACGGTGAACACCCCGCAGCTCGATGCCGACGTCGACCGCGAGAAGGCCAAGGAGCAGGGCATCCCGCTGGCGAACATCTTCGAGACGATGCAGATCAACCTCGGTTCGCTTTACGTGAATGACTTCAACCGCTTCGGCCGCACCTATCAGGTCGTCGCCCAGGCCGATGCGGAATTCCGCACCGACGCCAGCGACATCAACAAGCTGAAGACCCGCAACGCCGCCGGTGAAATGGTTCCGCTCGGCTCCCTGATCAAAGTCAAGGAGACCTACGGCCCGGACCGGGCGATGCACTACAACGGCTACATCGCGGCGGACCTCTCCGGCGCCCCGGCTCCCGGCACCAGCTCCGGCCAGGCCGAAGCCGCCATGGAGAAACTGGCCGCGGAAACGCTGCCACAGGGCCTGACGCTCGACTGGACCGAACTGACCTACCAGAAGATCATCGCGGGCAATACCGGCCTGCTGGTTTTCCCGATCAGCATCATCCTGGTGTTCCTGGTACTAGCCGCGCAGTATGAAAGCTTCCGCCTGCCGTTCGCGGTGCTGCTGATCGTCCCGATGGCCCTGCTCGCCGCCATGGTGGGCGTCCACTACACCAAGGGTGACAACAATATCTTCACCCAGATCGGTCTGATCGTGCTGATCGGCCTCGCCGCCAAGAATGCGATTCTGATCGTGGAGTTCGCCGTGGCCCGCATGCACGAAGGGGAGAGCATCGTCGATGCCGCCCTGGACGCCGCCCGCCTCCGCCTCCGCCCGATCCTGATGACCTCCATCGCCTTCATCGCCGGGGTCTACCCGCTGGTGAAAGCCCACGGCGCCGGTGCCGAAATGCGCCAGGCCATGGGTGTGGCGGTGTTCTCCGGCATGATCGGGGTCACGGTCTTCGGCCTCTTCCTCACCCCGATCTTCTTCGTGGTGCTCGAGAAGATCGGCTTCAAGAAGAAGGTCCCCGCCGTGGTCGACGTCGAAGCCGCTCCTCCAACCGACGCCCCGGCCCACTGAAGAAAAGTAACATCGATCCATGCGCCCGGGCGAGGGACGTCCGGGCGCTCTTTCCCCAGAGTTTTCCAGTTACCCAGTCTCAACCTCCAATTTGATGAAAACGATCACGCCTCTTATTTTAGCCGCGCCGCTGTTTCTGGCCGGCTGTTCGCTGGAGCCGATGCTGCAGCGGGTCACCACGCCGGTCTCCACGGAGTTCCCCGGCAACACCGGCGGAGACATTTCCGCGGACATTTCGTGGCAGAAATTCTTCACCGACCCGCGGCTCAAGAAGCTGGTCTCGCTGGCCCTGGACAACAACCGCGACCTCCGGGTGGCGGCGCTGAATGTCGAGCAGGTCCGCGCCCAGTACCGCATCTCCCGGGCCGATCTTTTCCCCACAGTCGATTTGTCTGCGTCCGGCACCCGGGCGCGGACACCCGGCTCGCTTGCCGCAGGGAGGGCGGCAAGCGAGTCACATTCTTATGACGTGTCCGTCGGCGTCACCGCCTATGAGCTCGATCTGTTCGGCCGCGTCAGCAGCCTGAACCACCAGGCCCTGGAGCAGTACTTCGCCAGCGACGCCGCCCGCGTCGGGGCGCAGATCTCGCTCGTCGCGGAAGTCGCCAACCAGTACTTCACCGAGCGCGCGCTGCTGGAGCAGATCGATCTGTCCGAGCAGACCCTGAAGGCGGTGAGCGACACCTACAACCTGACCAACAAGCGCTTCGAAGCTGGTGACGTCTCCGAGCTCGACCTGCGCTCCGTGGACATCCAGGTGCAGACCGCCAAGGCCAACCTGGCGGCCTTCAACCAGCAGCTCGCCCAGTCGCGCAATGCGATGGGAGTGCTGCTGGGCAGCGGCGTTCCCGGCAATCTCCCCGGCGGCCGCACGCTGGAGGAAGGCCTGGTTGCCGAAGTGAAGGCCGGCGTGCCATCCAGCCTGCTGCAGCGCCGCCCGGACATCCGCGAGGCCGAGCACCAGTTGCAGGGCGCCAATGCCAACATCGGAGCGGCCCGTGCGGCCTTCTTCCCGCGCGTCACCCTCACGGGCAGCGCCGGAACGGCCAGCGCCAGCTTCGACCACCTGTTCCAGAGCGGCACCACCGCCTGGAGCTTCGCCCCGCAGATCAGCGTGCCGATCTTCGACGGCGGCCGCAACAAGGCCACGCTCGACGCGGCGGTGCTCGGCAAGGACATCCAGTTCGCCCGCTATGAAAAGGCGATCCAGACCGCCTTCCGCGAAGTCGCCGACGGCCTGGCTGCGCGCAGCGGTCTGAACGACCAGATCAAGGCCTATGACGGCCTGGTGGAGGCGCAGCAGAAGCGCTTCGACCTGGCGACCGCCCGCTACGACCAGGGGGTGGACAGCTACTTCGAAGTGCTGACCGCCCAGCAGGATCTGTTCAACGCCAAGCAGACCCGGATCCGCCTGCGCCTCTCGCGCGCCTCGAACTCGGTGAACCTCTACAAGGCACTCGGCGGCGGCTGGTGATTTTCTCTTCCAGCTAGCGTCTCCATGACGGGCGGGCTCTGCGCAAGCGGGGCCCGCCTTTTTTGTGGTCAGGAAATGACGGGAAATCGATCGGTGGATAATGATGAACGCCGCACAGCTCTTCGAACAGGAACTGTTGAACAGAGGAATCTCATTCGAGATCGATCCGGATTCCGGCCTTCATCAGATCATTCACCAGGGCACGACTTTTCGGATCAGCCTGGAAAACCTCGGACGTGAGCTCCAACGCGACGGGGATGCGGGTCGTATCCACCGTTTCGTCGATTCGATTTTCAAACCCACTGACCCGGTTTCCTCTGAAGGCCTTTTCCTGATGCTGGAGCCGACGGGATACGATACTCCACCAGACATCCGCACGCCGGTCAGCGACTTCGTCGATTCAGTTTTGGTTCACCTTATCCCCCCATCCGGCGACATCCAATGGATCACGCCGGCAATTCTTGAGGATCTCGCCCTCGGTGAAGAAGAAGCGAGAATCCTCGCCCTTTCCAACCTTGATCGCGAGCTGCAGAAAGTGGTCTTTGAGTTCGAAGAAATCGACGAGGTTAGACTCGGCTTCCTCAACACTTCATTTCCTTCCAAAGGATCGCTTCTGCTCGCGCCGGGATTCCGCGCCTTTATCGAGCCTTACCTCGGCTGGCCGTTGCTTGCTGTCATTCCCCACCGCGATTTCCTCTATCTCTGGAATGCGCGGCACCGTTCCTTCATAGGTCGGGTGGGAAAACAGTGGTCCACGAGTATCAGGAATGCGGCTGGCCATTGACTCCTGAAGTCTTTGAATTGAGCGACAAAGGGCTCGACGCCATCGGCGCATTTCCGGTCTCCGGATGAAGTTTGATTCCGAGCCGCCATGGCGAATGATGGAGAAGCAGCAAAGAGACCTTCTCTTTTGAATTTCCGGCCTGCGGAGGCTCTCCAGAAGTCAGTCAAATGTTTGGATCCAGCTTGAAAAAAGCACGGAACCTGCCACCTTCGGACCATGGAACACGCAGCGGTCCTAAAGACGGATTCCCAGAGCCGGATCTCCCTCAAGGGATTCGTGGAGAGCGGTCAGTCTTTTGTTCTGACTGTCAGAAAGAATGGCACCTATGTGCTCGCGCCCGCCAAGCCGGCGGTCAAAGTCAAGGTTCCTGCGAAGGAGAAGTGGCTCCATGAAAATAAGGCCGCCTCCAAATCTTTGGACAAGGGCATTAAGGAAGCTGCAGAGGGAAAGTTAACCAGCCGCGGCAGCTTTGCGAAGTATGCCCGCTAAAAAAAGCGCTTCCCGCAAAAGCGGCCCGCCATTCCATCTTTTATTCACCGCCGAAGCCGGAGCCCAACTGGACGCGCTGGAAAGCGATGTCGCACTGAAGAAGCGCCTTAAAGCGGTCAATAAAGCACTTGGATGGCTGCAGGTGAATCCCCGGCATCCGGGTCTCAATACCCATAAGTACAGCTCCAAGACGGGACCCAATGGTGAGCCGGTGCTTGAAGCTTACGCTGAAAACAAGACTCCCGGTGCTTATCGCGTCTTTTTCTGCTATGGCCCCGAAGGT
>JAQGPE010000374.1 GCA_028293225.1 Akkermansiaceae bacterium
CGGCCTGGGATTTCCACGGCGAGCTCTTGCTGAGGGCGATCGCCGGCGGCTGGGCGCCGTGCTGGCGGGCGTAGGCGATGAATTTCGGCCAGCTTTCCTCGAACGGGCCCTGAAAGCCGGCCGGATACCAGATGAAGTGGCCGATTCCCAGCGACGGGAACTCCTCTCCGCCGTTCCAGGCGGTCAGGCCATCGACCTTGCCGGCGCTTTCGTTCTGCCAGATCTTCTTCCCGATCGCCGTCTTTTCGCCGCCGCTGAGGGAGCTTCCGACCTCCGCCGCCGGAGCGGTCATGGTGGCGGGACCGCAGGCCGCCAGGACCAGGCAGGCCAAAAGAGTGAAACGAGAGGATTGCACGCCACGTTTTGTCCTCCAGTTTCGACCCAACCGCAAGAAAGAGATGGATAAGAACGACTGGCTGCAGGTGCTCACTTTCACCCCAAAGGATCTGGTCAAACTGCTGGTCAGCGCGCTGATCATCGTGATCGTCACCAAGGTCCAGCTCTTCAACGACCGGCTGTCGGCGCTGCTGATCGCTCTGCCCTTCACCTCGGTCATCGCCATGATGTGGATGCAGGCGGAAAAGCAGAGCCCGGAGCGCATCGCCAACCACTCTTCCGGGACCTTCTGGTTCGTGCTGCCCTCGCTGCCGATGTTTCTGGTCCTGCCCTGGATGCTCCGCCACGGCTGGAACTTCTGGCCGGCCCTGGCAGTGTGCTGCCTGGTCACGGCGGGACTTTTCTGGGGGATGGTCGCCATCCTGCGTCATTTTGGCATCGATCTGATGCCAAAGTGATCGATTGCATGTTTTGCCCTTGTCAGAGACAAGTTCATGTGGTTTCTCGCCTGCCCGCCCGCTCACAGCCGGTCAGGAATCATTGGCCCACGGCATGTCTCACGAGAATATCGTCCCTTTCGAGCAGCCGAAGCCACATTCCCGGTTTCCAGGCACACCCATGAAAAGCGACCTCGTCGAGAAGGCTTCCGAGATTGTCAGCGATCCGCTGGTACTCATCAACATGGTTTCAAAGCGCGTCCGCCAGCTTAACAGCGGCCGTTCTCCTTTGATTCCTACGCGGCCCAGCATGGGGGCTGCCGACATCGCCCTCACCGAAATCATCGAGGGCAAGATCAGACTGGTCGTCGCCGCTCCTGCCGAGGAGATTTGACGCGGCCATATCCCGCCTTTAGTTAGGCGCGGAATTGCATGAGCAAGAGCACGGAAATTTCCAACAACCGGAAGGCCCGTCGCGACTTCCACATCTCCGACACTTACGAGGCGGGGATCGAACTGAAGGGCACGGAGGTCAAGTCGATCCGGGCCGGGAAGATCAACATCTCCGACGCGTTCGCCCGCGTCGAGAAGGGTCAGCTTTACCTCTACGGCTGTGACATCCAGCCCTGGGAGACTGCGGCCACGTTTTTCCAGCACGAGTCGAAGCGGCCGCGCCGCCTGCTCCTGCACAGGAAGGAGATCCTGAAGCTGGAGCATGCCACGGCGGTCAAGGGCTCCTCCCTGCCGTGCCTGCGGATGTACTGGAAGGACCGCCGCGTGAAGATCGAGATCGGCATCGGCAAGGGCAAGACCCACACCGACCAGCGTCACGACCTGAAGGAGCGCGTCGAGCTCCGCGAAGCCCAGCGCGAAGTGGCCCGCTTCAACAAGCGCCTCTAACGGGCTGGCTTGTTAGTTCGCAGGTCGCTGCTTCTTTTGAGGTTTGGCATCTGTCTCCTCACACGCCATCCTCGCCTGTGCGCCGTCTCCGCAACGATTTGCCCTACACCTTCCGGCCCCCGGCGCAGCGTGCCTGGGTGCGACCGTTCGGGCTGCTGATCAACCGCTGGCTGCTGCAGCGGAAGTACCGCATCGGCTCGATCGTCGAGAATGGCTTCGCCCCCGTCGCGGGGCTTTGCAAAGCCGGGCACTCGGTCCTGCTGGCGCCGAATCACGCCGACCACTCCGATCCGCACCTGATGATCGAGGTCGCCTCCCGTCACGGCCTGCGCCCCTATTTCATGGGCGCACGCGAGATTTTCGAGGTCAACGCCCTCGCCTCCTGGGCTCTCCAATCCATGGGCGTTTACTCGGTCGATCGCGATGGCCCGGATCTTTCCGCTATCAAGACCTCGATCGGACTGATCGAAAAAGGCCGCCACCCGCTGGTGATTTATCCGGAGGGGGAGATCTACCATCATCATGAGCGGCTGGATCCCCTGCATGAGGGCGTCGCCTCGATCCTGCTGAAGGGCGCGGGCCGTCTCCCTGCCGGGCGCGAGGCGTTCCTGGTCCCGGTCGGCATCCGCTTCCGCCACGACCCTTCGGTGGAGGAAAGCTTCGCCCCGCGCCTGACCAGGCTGGAGGACCGCATCGGCTGGACCCCGCGGCCCTCCATGGCGGTCGGGGAGCGCATCGTCCGGCTCGGCACCGGCATCCTGGCATTGAAAGAGACGGAGTTCCTTGGTCACGCCGGGACCGGCAGCATCCAGGAGCGTCTCGCCAACCTCTGTGGCCAGCTTCTCGCCGACGTTGAGAGCCGACTCGGCAGCGACGCGAAATCCACCACCACGCCCGAGCGGGTCCGCGCCCTGCGCTACCGCGTCCGCCGCCGCCTGCTGGATGAAGCCGCGCCGCCGACTTTCCTGGAAAAGGAGGCGCTTCTCGATGATCTCGATCGGGTTTTCGCCGCCCTACAGGCCCACAGCTACATCGGCGAATATCTCCAGGCCGATCCTACGCTTGATCGCCGTGCCGAGACCCTCATGAAGCTGGAGGAGGATCTTTTTGGTTTCCCGACCTATCCGGCACTACGCACGGCCTACCTGACCGCGGGCGAGCCGATCCCGGTTTCCCGCATGCTGGCTGAAAACCAGCTTCCGGCAAAGGGTGGGGCAGGGGAACTGACCGTTCTTCTGGAAAGCCGGCTGAACCGGTTGCTCGAGGCCATCTAGCGTTTCCGCACTCTTTCCGGTTCGTGAACGGCCCGTCTTTGCGTCCCCCCAAATGGACGCCCGCCGGCTTTTCCCCCATCCTGCCCCCATGTTTCGCTCTTTTCGCCGGATCCCGCAGTTCGCCCGGCCTTCACCTCACCCATGCGGGGAAAATCGAAAAACCCTGCCAAACCTCACCCTGCTCCCGCCTGGATCGCCACCTCACCCATTCGCCTCAAAGTC
>JAQGPE010000402.1 GCA_028293225.1 Akkermansiaceae bacterium
TGAATACTTTACCGATTTTTCCTTCCTCCATCATGAGCCACTCTTCTCCAACCGTTGAACCGCCAGTGCTGCCGGGCCATCAGGTCCCGACCGCTCCGACGCGGTTTGCGGCGGGGATGACGGGGGCCACGCTGCTGGGAATGATCTTCCGGGTCTGCAAGGAACTGCGCGTCTCGGACATCCAGTTGCGCTCCGGCCGCCCGGTCTACATCCATACCAACAAGGGGATGGAGAAGCTGGAGTTCCTCGGCTCGCTCAGTGCGGCGAACATGGACTCGATCCTTTCGGAGCTCATCGCCAACCGCGAGAGCGCCAGCCACGGCTTCGGCGAAGAGAAGAACCTTACCTCCCGCGTCGAAGACAAGATCGCTCAGGCGATCCGCGAGTTTGCCGAGCGCAAGGTCTCCGACTTCTCCTGCGACGGCATCCCGATGGGAGCCAATGGCGAGAAGTCCGGCCGCCTGCGCATCCAGGCCCATCTCAGCTCCTCAGGCCTCGGCATCACCTGCCGCATCCTGAACGATTTCATCCCCGGCCTCGATACCCTGGGGATCGACCGCGACACGGTCAGCACCCTGCGCCACGCGGTGCAGAAGCGCGCCGGCCTCTGCCTGGTCACCGGCCCGACCGGCTCCGGCAAGTCCACCACTCTGGCTTCCCTGATCGACTGGCTCCGCCAGAACCACACCAAGCACATCGTCACCGTCGAGGACCCGATCGAGTATCAGTATCCCGACGACATGGACGATCCGCAGTTCCCGGGCTACCGGGTGCCGTCACCCAGCATCGTCACCCAGCAGGAGGTCGGTCGCGACATCCACTCCTACCGCCAGGGCCTGAAGGACGTGCTGCGCAAAGCCCCCCACGTGATCCTGCTCGGAGAAATCCGTGATCGCGAGGCCATGGAAACCTGCATGGAAGCGGCCCAGACCGGCCACCTGGTTCTCTCCACTCTCCACACCACCGGAGCGGTCAAGACCCTCGGCCGCATCCTGGAAATGTATCCGAAGGATAATCACTCCTCGGTGCTGAGCCGCCTGGCGGAGATCCTGATCTTCGTCCACTCCCAGGGTCTCCTCAATGGCGTCGAACGCCGCGTGCTGACCTACGAATTTCTCCAAAACAACGACGACGCCGTCTCCTCCGCGATTGCCAACTACGGCGGCGGCGCCCGATCCCTGGACGACGCGATCAAGCGCGCCGGCAACATCCAGTGGGATGCCAATCTCCGCCGCCTGCTCAACCAGGGCGTCATCACGGAACAAACTTTCGAGAACACACGGATGAACCGGGAGGACTCAGAAGTCCTCTAACCTCCCCCGTCACTCTCCTGCCTGAATCGTTACACACACACACCCGGATTTCGATCCACCCAACGTCCCACAGTTCACCCCTCTTAATTACATGAAAATCACCCATACCCGTAGCCTCAAGTCCGCCAAGGGCATGACCCTCCTCGAGCTCACCGTCGTGATCCTCGTCCTTCTTTCGCTGATCTCGATCCTCTTCGTGGGCGCCCGCGCCTGGAAGAAGGGCTCCGATCGCGCTGCGAATATCATGAACATCCGCAACACCCAGCAGGCCATGCGCGGTTATCAGAACATGTATCAGAAGCAGGAAGGCGCTGCCTTCGTCACCGCTGACCTGACTAACTACGTCAAGTTCCCGACCGAACCGAACAAGAACCTGACCTACGCTCCCGGCACGGTGATCACCACCCCGGGTGTCTTCTGGCTCGGCGTGACTGGGACGGATGCCGCGGCGATGGCTCCTGATGCAACCACCACGGCTGACTGGTAATCCGAAACGCGTCCTTCTCTTTCGGAGCACGCAATCTCTATTCCCTATCCTTAAAATTTTACGCTTACAGTATGAAAATCACTAATACCCGCAGCCTCAAGTCCGCCAAGGGCATGACCCTCCTCGAGCTCACCGTCGTGATCCTCGTCCTCCTTTCGCTGATTTCGATCCTCTTCGTGGGCGCCCGCGCCTGGAAGAAGGGTTCCGACCGCGCTGCGAACATCATGAACATCCGCAACTGCCAACAGGCCATGCGCGGCTACCAGAACATGTATCAGAAGCAGGAAGGCGCTGCCTTCGTCACCGCTGACCTGACGAACTACGTCAAGTTCCCGACCGAACCGAACAAGAACCTGACTTACGCTCCCGGCACGGTGATCACCACTCCTGGTGTCTTCTGGCTCGGCGTGACGGGGTCGGACGCCGCCGATATGACTCCTGATCCTGCGACGACCTCCGATTGGTAAACCTCTTTGCAAGACCGAACTCTCACCTCTCGCCCGGCAAGATCGGGCGCGAGGTGCTTTGGTTTCTGTTTCGAAGTTCAAAAATCCAACGATTTCCGCGATTGGTGACCTACCAACATCCGAAGCATCTCAGCCCTCTGAAGCGTTTTCGCCAGGGGCAGCAGATTTTGCGGCGCACCAGCCGGGCTTCAAGCTCAGCTTGGTATCAGGCCGCCTTGGAAATGGATTTCCAGGTCCACATTCGCACCGATGGCAACCGCTTTGACTGCCTGGTCTATCATCGCAGGAACAGCGACTGGGTCAAAGGGCCGATCTTTGAGGAAGCAACTCTCACTCATGAGGACAAGGCCCAGGAGTTCGCCGACCGGGTGATCGAGTGGGCGAAGGATGCTGAGGCGAAGTCCGCGGGCATCGTCCTGCATTTTGCTGAGGATTTCGCCACCGCGGAGTTGAGGCCGAATCTGGATCTCGACCGCAATCTCGTGGCGATCCGTGAGGAAATCGACCGTGATCCCAAGGCCTGCATCGCTGACAACTCCGCGTCGATCGAAGAAAACTCGTGGCGGATTCTGCGCTATCCCGGCCTGGAATCGGGTGCCACCGCCATTGGCGTCAGCCGTCGCTGGAGCCCGTTTCTCGAAACCATGCGGAAAGCCGGTGCGGAGCGGAATTTTCCAGTCGTCACACAGACCTTGAGCAGTCCCCTCGTCGCACTGCTCTCCCTTGCGGATTTCAAGAAGGATGGGCTTTCCAAGCCGCTCGTCGCCATCCTGCCCTATGCGCGTTTCACCGTCATGGGCTTTTTAAATCGGGAGGGAAACCTCCTGCTTCTGCGAAGCATCCAACACCGCGGCCAGCGCGGACCGGGGAATCTCCGTCAGGTGATTTCCGCGACGGCAGCGTCGCTGGAATTGATCGATCCTGAGATTCATCTGATTCCGACCGATCCGGCCTCGGAACAGCGTGCTGTCGAGGAGCTCGGCATGGTCCCGCAGTTCGGATCGCGCGAGCAGGAGATGCCTGGCGTGTTTCGTCACGCGGGCGTGATTTCCGTGTCCGGGCCGTCGTTGCCGCTGGAGTTCCGGGTGGCGACGACTCTTGAGATCGCGCCTGGAACGCCGCTGGGCGGGAGCCGCACTTTCACGACTTTCCGGGACGATGGCTGGGTCACCCAGGATTTCCTGAGCTCGTCCGCCGAGGCGAGCGAGGTCTACCCGACCCGTGCTGAAATGCGCCTGCTGCGCACGACGAAGATCTTCCGGACGATCCTGTTCCTGGGTGCCAGCTTCAGCCTGATCTATTTCGGCAAGGACATCGTCAAGATGGTGGGGCAGCCGGAGTGGTCGTACAAGGAGCAGGAAGGCCTGAATCTCAAGCAGCGCCAGATGATGCTCGGCATGGAGAAGAACCGCATCGAGTTCTGGGACAATCTGCTGGACGACCGCTCGCGTGCCTGGTCGGCCATGGAGTTGCTTCCCCGGTTGGTGAAGGATCCGAAGGAGATCGCGATTCGCAGCTTCGGCTATACCGCGGCTCCAAGCAATCTCTCCGGACAAGCCAAGCTCGGGCTGGTCAAGGAGTGGAAGATCTCCGGTCTGACCCGTCCCCAGGAACTCGAAAAGCTCACGCGTGAAAATGTCACCGCGATCTTCAACGAGATCGCCGCGAGATCGGAAGAGCG
>JAQGPE010000451.1 GCA_028293225.1 Akkermansiaceae bacterium
AGTTCCTTGGGAATTAAGCTGAAATTGTGACCGCCGCCAGAGATTCCCATCCCGCCGTGCCCCTCGACCGGCTCGTGTGTCTGGACCTGTATTCCACCTCGCGGGCGGTCATCAAGGCCTACCGGCCTTTCCTTGAGAAGCTGGGACTTACCTATCCTCAGTACCTTGTGATGATGGCGCTGTGGGAAGCCGGTCCGCTCGGCGTGAAGGATCTGGCCAAAAAGCTGGCGTTGGACTCTGGGACACTTTCGCCACTTTTGAAGCGGCTGGAGGTCGCCGGGCTCGTCAGCCGCACCCGCAGCAAGGAGGACGAGCGGGAGGTCTCGATCGCACTGACCGCCCCGGGCGCGGCACTTCAGAAGCAATCGCTGGTGGTCTGCCAGAATATGTTTCCGCTCTTCGGCATGGGGGAAGCCGACGTCATCACCCTGCAGCAGACGCTGCGCGGCATCCGCGAGCGGATGGATGAGGCGGACGAGCCAGCTTAAAAGCGGACGGGCCGGTGAAGGGGGGGGGACGAGCCGCTCTAACGGTACTCCGGCTTCAGCAGGAAGGCCCAGTCTTCCTGAGCGCCGCCGTTCGGATCGCTCTTGATCACCAGCTTGGTGGTCGGCTTGAAAGTCAGGTCAAAGGGTTCCGCAGTGTGATCCTTGGTGACCGGCTTCGAGCGGAAGACTTCGCCTTCGTCAGTCTCGATGATGAAGACCACGTTGCCCTGGCCGGTGCGCTCTTCCATGCAGCCGGTGCCCTTGAGAGCGGTGATCGGCGTCGGAAATTTGTAGGTCACGGAGCCGCCCCCGTGCGTGTACATGATGTCGCGGACCTTGTATTCCTTGCCGCCGAACTTGATCGGGTCCTTCCAGGTGGTCATGCCGCCCTTGAAGTAGTCGTTGCCGTCCAGCGACTCCCATTTGACTTTCTTGAGATCCTTCCATGGGCCGGCGGCCACCGGTGCGCTAGGCGTGGTCGCGGCCGGTTTGGTCTCGGAGGGCTTGGGATCGGGCTGGTTTTTCGCCCCTTCCAGAGCTTCCTTCACCATGAAGCTGCCGCCGATCTTTTCCCGTTCCTCCTTCACTTCATCGACCGCTTCGGCCTTGCTGCCAAGCTCGGCCAGCTTGGCATCGTAGGTCCGGTACCAGGCCGCGATCAGGCGGTTGCGTTCCGCGGTCTTGGCGGCCTTCTGCGTCCGATAAATCTGGTGGATCTTCGCGATCGCCGGAACCTGGGAAGGTTCCGCCGGCAGATCGCCTTCGCTTTTCCAACGCTCGATCTCCGCGGATAGAGCGGCAGATGAAGGATCATTCGATTTTTTCGCCGCCTCCTCCGCTCTGGTGAGAGCGGAGGTGACCTGCTCGCCGAGTGAAGTCATCGTAGCGCTGTTCGCTTCGATGATCTTGTCGAGCTGGGCCTGATAGCTGCTGCGCAGGTCCGCCAGCGATCCGTCCCCCGCCAGCGCAAGGGTGCAGGCGGCCAACTGAAATAGAACAATCAAAGGATATCTTCTCATCCGGCGAAAAGGTGCAACTGCTGCCATGCTACCCACCGGGACGAGTCCGGGCAATGCCGAAACCTCCGCGATCCGGTCCCCGTCATCACGTGATTCCAAGCCGCCGCAAAATCGGACATAGTGCACTCATCTGAACGGGCAAGCATTGGTGATCTTTAGCTAACCTTGGATCTTCCGTTGGCCTGCCAATCGCCCTAAATTAAATTCAAGACGATGAAGTCCCCCCTCACCCTCCTTTTCCAGGTGATCCCACTCGCCGGAATCATCCTCGCCTCCTCGGCCTCGGCCCAGTTGCTCGTCTCCTATGCCGAGAATCCCGACTCGGTGAACTCGACGCTTCAGAACACCAACACCTACGATTTCAACAACCTCAGCACCGGTCAGCACGACGGAGCGCAGTGGTCGGGAGTCGGCACCTTCGACCATCTCTACATCCTGGCCGCCGACGAATACGGTGGCGCCGCGGATGCTTCCCATCCCAACGGCTCGAACTACTCGGTGCAGTCCAACACGGTCGGCGGCGGCGCGGTCAACTCGACGACCCTGACGCTCAACTCCGAGCACGCTTACTTCGGCTTCTGGTGGTCGGCCGGCGACGCCACCAACGTATTGTCCTTCTACAAGGGCGCCGATCTGGTCGCCCAGTACTCGACGCAAACCCTGCTCGACGTGCTGGCCGCCCAGCCTGGCTACAAGGGCAATCCGATCAACCGCAGCCAGAACTCCAGCCAGTCCTACGCCTTCATCAACTTCCTTGGTCTCGATGGCGCCACCTGGGACAAGATCGTCCTGACGAACCTCAACAGCAGCGGCTTCGAGTCCGACAACTACACCGACCGCGCCGCTGCCTGGACCCAGGCCGCCGATGGTGACCTTCCCGGCGTGCCGGTGGCGATCGTCAACGGCACCACGGTGACCCAGATCCCGGAAGCTTCCACCAGCCTGCTGGTCGCCTCGGCCGGGCTGCTGGCCGCCTTCCGCCGGCGCCGCTCCGCCTGAGCCGCGGACCGGCCCTCGATTTCATGACATCCGCCGAATCAAAGCCTCCAGCGTCCTCCGCGAACCCACCGCGGGCGACGCTCGACGTCGTGATCCGTTTCAAGAATTCGGCCGCGACCCTGCCGCCGGTACTGACCGCCCTGGCGGCCCAGACACTGCGGCCGGACCGGATTCTCGGCGTCGATACCGGCAGCGGCGATCGCTCCGCCGAACTGATTCGCCAGGCCGGCGGAGACGTCATCCGGTGGGATGCGCCCTACAGTCATCCGAAGGTTCTGAACTTCGCGGTCAGGCATTGCACCGGCACCCTGGTGCTGGCTCTGAGCTCGCACACTTCCCTCACCGATCCGGAAACGCTGGCCCGCCTGGTAGCCGCGATG